>JBFXEM010000167.1:0-5379 GCA_050180135.1 Solirubrobacterales bacterium
TGGCGCGGCAACTCGATCGAGTGGCAGGTCTCCTCGCCGCCGCCGATCTTCAACTTCGACGAGATCCCGCGGGTCGTCGGCGGGCCCTACGAGTTCGGCGTCCCCGGAGCCCGGCACGCGATCATGGCCGGCGAGGGCGCCGAGGTGCCCGCGGGTGAGCCGAGCGTGGTGGGGGCCAAATGAGCGAGGCCGAGAAGCGCCCTCTGCTGGTCTTCGTCAACGAGGTCGCCGGCGGCCGCAAGCTGCTGCAGGCCGTGCGCGAGCGCCAGGACCAGATCTCCGGCGTCGTTGTCGCGGCGCCCCAGAACCAGCCTTCGGTCGGCCAGCTGATCGATGCCGGCGAGCAGCGCGAGGCAGCGCGCGCCCGGGTCGAGGTGACGATGGCCGTCCTCGCCGAGTTCGGAATCGACTCGGTCGGCGAGGTGATGGATCCTGAGCCCTCGCTCGCGATCGACGATGCAGTCCGCGCCCACCAGCCGGGCGAGGTTCTGCTCTCCTGCCTGTACGACTCGCGCTTCGGCCTCACCCGCAAGGACCTGGTCGAGTGGGTCCGCGACCGGATCGAACCGGAGACGAAGCTGACCCACATCCCGGTGCGGATCGAAGACGACGCGATCAGGCTCGACCTGATCCACACCCTCGTCGTCGCCACCCAGACCGTCGCGACGCCCGACCTCGTCGACCGGCTCAAGCAGCGGGCCGCGACCAGCCCCCACCGCTACACGATCGTCTGCCCACGCAGCGACGACGTCAGCGAGGCCGAGATCGTCACCGACCTCGCCTCCACCCTGGCTGAGCTCTACCGCGCCGAGATAGACGCGACCGGCCAGCCGATGAGTCCCGATCCCTTCCAGGCCGTCAAGAACGCGATCGAGCACTACCGGATCGACGAGGTCCTGATCTCGACCTTCGCCGGCGAGAGCTCACGCTGGCTCGAGGACGACCTGATCGGCCGCGTCCGCGAGATCACCGACAAGCAGGTGCAGCACGTCGAGGTCGGTCGGCCGTTGGCGGCGGTAGCCGCGGCGGTTGCCTCCGAGGGGGGTGCCGCCTGATGGAGAGCGCGACCGTAACGCTGGACCACGGCCACGCCGAGGAGCACCACGGCCCGCCCGAGGCCAACCAGAGCTCACGCATGGACAAACAGGTCCTCGGGATCCTCCTTTTCATCATCTCCGAGGTGATGCTCTTCGGCGCGTTCTTTGCCGCCTACTTCTTCCTCCGCGTCGTCGTCGACCCGCCGAGCTGGCCGCCGGAGCCCTACGAGCTCCCGGTCGCCGTCGCCGGCATCAACACCGCGATCCTCGTCTCCTCCAGTTTCACGATCCACTACGCCCTGGAGTCGATCCGCCGCGGCAATCGCACCGGCCTCAAGCTGGGCCTGGTCCTGACCCTGATCCTCGGCGCGAGCTTCCTCTTCATCCAGGTCAACGAGTATGTGCACATCGGCTTCAGCGCCCGCGACCTCGCCTTCGGCTCGATCTTCTACGGCCTCACCGGCCTCCACGGCGCCCACGTCTTCGTCGGCCTGATGCTGCTCAGCTTCGCCTCGATCCGCGCCTTCCGCGGCCATTTCGGCCCCAAAGCGGAGGACCACCTCGGCGTCGAGGTGCCGGGCATCTACTGGCACTTTGTCGACGTCATGTGGATCATCGTCTACTTGACCGTGTACATCCTTTAGCGCGGACGCTGCAAACCGGCGCCTGGCGGTGTCCTCGGTCGCTCGGATCGGGTCACGCACTAGAAGTGCGCTCCCCTCACCTCGCTCCCTGCGTCCTTGCCAGGCTTGGTTTTCGCGCCCGGGCATGCTTCAAACTGCATTTCATGGGGAAGACTGAGTCGCGATGACGCTCAATGAGGGGGCCGTGTTCAAATGGGTCGTGATCATCGGGGCCGCGGCGGCGTTCGTGATCGTGGTGACGCTGGTGACTAGCCAGCTGGTGGGGGCGTTGCTGGGGTTGCTGTTGGTGATCGCGGGTTGTGTCTACGGATACCGCTGGGCTACGCGCAAGCGGCGCGCGAGTTGATTCGGACTCCTTACGAAGCGCAGACAAGACGTCGCATTTATCCGGGTACTCTGCCACCATGGCGGTGATGAGGGACAAGTGGACCGACGAGCGGCTCGACGACCTGAACAAGAAGGTCGACGATGGCTTCGGCCGGGTGGACGCGAGGTTCGCGCAGGTGGACCAGCGGTTCGCCCAGATCGATCAGCGGTTTGCCCAGATAGACCAGCGGTTCGCGCAGGTGGACCAACGGTTCGCGCAGGTCGATGCGCGCTTCGACGGGCTGCAGCGAATGATCTGGCAGGGATTTGCCTGGCTGGTCGGGATCCAGGTCACGCTCTTCTTCGCCCTCGTCGGATTCATCGCCGCGCAGACCTAGCCCGGCTGCGCCCACTCAGCTCGAGCGCCGCCAGGGTCAGGGCGATCGGGACGGTGGCTGGGAGGGTGTCGAGGGCGAAGAAGAGGAAGTCGAAGGCGATGCAGAAGCCGGCGGTGAGGACGGCGCCGGTCAGCTGCAGGCGGCGGTCGTAGGCGAGCAGGGCGCCAAGGGTGGCGGCGACGAAGAGGTCGCCGAAGCCCATCAGGGCGCTGCCGAAGTGGGCCAGCTGGAGCTTCGGCAGACCAGCCGCCGGGGCGGCGGCGTTGAGGGTCGCGTTCGGCTCCTGCAGGAGGTTGCTGCCGACCAGGTAGGCGTCGATCGCCGCCAGGGCGTAGATGCCGAGCTTGACCCAGCGGGCGGGGACGACGCAGACGAGGAGCCAGCCGAGGCTGGTGCAGGCCAGGGCCGAGAGCGCCAGGGCCGCGGTGTCGCCACCGAAGTGCCCCTTCCAGGCCCAAGCGATCGCAAAGAGCGGCAGGACCGCCAGGGCCAGGGCTGGCCGGGCGCCGCGCACGATCGCCGCCAGCGCCAGGGCCGCCAGCGGCGGCACCGCGACCAGCGCCAGATAGGTGAGGAAGTCGGCGCTGGTCGAGTCGAGGTAGATGGCGCCGACGACGACCCCGATCGGCAGCGGCAGGGCCAGCGCCCACCAGCGGCTGCGGGCACGCTCGAGCAGGGGTGCGACAGCGGCTTTGGGCGTGGCAACAAGGGCCCCCTGGACAAGCCCGAGGGCGCCAATGGAGAGCCAGAACGGGAGCACCGTCCCGCCCGCCTCCTAGCCGGCGCCGGAAACGGCGCCGGGGACCGACCGCGTTGCCGCCGGCTCGCGGCGCGGCTCGAGCTGGCCGGCGGCGGCGACCGTCCAGAGCATCGCCAGCCAGTTCCCGGTGGCCAGGGCGACATGGACCCAGACGATCTCGCTGGGCAGCTCCAGAGACCACTGGACGCCTCCTATGAGGCCCTGGAGGGCTAGGAGGCCTAGGACGACGGTAAGGGGCATCACGGCCCTCCTGTCGCCTCCCTGGCGCCGCAACAGGAACCAGACGCCGATCGCGGCGAGCCCGTAGGCGGTGGCCAGCACGGCATGGCGCTGGACCACCCATTCCAGGGTTTCGCCGCCGTAGAAGTCGAAACGGTGGACGAGTTCTCCGTCGTGGGCGCCGGCGTGGGGCCCGGAGGCGGTGGCGATCGTGCCGGCGAGGATCGTCAGCTGTCCGAGCGGGATCAGCGCCCGGACCGCCCAGACCCCGAGCCGGTCCTCCGATTTACGCCGCTCGCCCGGTTCGTAGCGTGCGCACCAGGCGAGCGCGAAGGCGGCGTCGAGCAGCATCATCGAGAGGATGAAATGCGACATCACCAGGCCGGGGGCGAGGTGGTACTTGACGACGAGGGCGCCGAGGATCGCCTGGCCGATCACCCCCAGCGGCAGCAGGGCGCCGAACAGCGCCAGGTGCCAGCGGTAGGGCTTGCGGAAGAAGGCGAGGACGGCGGCCGCGATCACGGCGATGCCGACGAATCCGGTCAGCAGCCGGTTCGCGTACTCGATCACCGCGTGGGTGTCGAGCGGCGGCACCGTGCCGCCGTAGCATTTGGGCCAGTCGGGGCAGCCGAGGCCGGAGCCGGTAAGTCGCACGGCGGCGCCGGTGAGGACGATCAGCGCCAGCGAGAAGAGGGCAACCGCGGTCACCTGCGCGTAGCGCGCCGGCGAGATCTCGAGCCGGTTTCCGATCAGCCGCTGGATTTGCCGGATTTGCCTTCGCCGGCGGGGCTGTTTTCGTACAGGAACTGGACGAGGTCTTCGAGTTCTTTCGTCGACAGCAGCTCGCCGTAGTTCTGCGGCATCACGTTGGCGGGATAGCCTTCGGCGAGATCGGCGTTGGGGTCGACGATCATTTTTTCGATCGCGGCCTTGTCGTCGTCGGGCGCGAGGAATTCGTTCAGGTTCGGGCCGGTGACTCCACCGGAGTTGGCGGCGGCGAAGGTGTGGCAGCCACCGCAGCCGTTGTTGGCGAAGACCTGGGCGCCGGGTCCGCCGGGGACCTTCGGCGGCGCCGCGCCGGGCACGCCGGCCCACATCCCGAGGTAGGCGGCGACGTCGTCGAGATCCTGTCCGGTGACGATCTCCGCCGGCATCGAGACGGCGGGGTTGCCGTTGTCGGGGCGCGGGTTCTCGACCTGGGCCTTGACGATGCCTTCGATCGTGTCGCCGTTCTGGCCCGATTCGCGAGCGGCGGCGAAGGCGTCGTCGAGGTTGGGCCCGATCTGGGCCGTGGTGCCGGCCTGCGCGAGGGCGTGGCAGTTGCCGCATTTCTGCGTGAAGAGGACGCGGCCGCGCTCCTCGTCGGCGGTCGTGGTGCCGCAACCGGCAGCGACGACGACGATCGCCCCGAGGGCGATCAGCGCGAGCAGCGGGTGGATGAGTTTGGCGCGGGCGTTCATACGGCGGAAGCGGGGCGGAGTCTATATGTCGGGGCCCCTTGAAAGCGTCGTGTAGGCGGTCGCGATTCGGGTACTCTCGATGCGATCCGCACTAACTCCCGACGCGCCAGGAGGTCGCCATGCAGGTTAGAGACGGGATGACGGAGGTATCGCTGACCGTGGGCCCGACCCACACGCTGCGCGACGCCGCCCGGATGATGGTAGAAAAAGGGACCGGCGCCGCCCTCGTGTCCGACGGCGAGTCGCCCGAGCCGGGCATCGTCACCGAGCGCGACCTGCTGATCTCGGTCGCCGCCGGCGAGAGCCCCGACACCGAGCTGGTCGGTCAGCACATGAGCGAGCGGGTGATCGCGGCGACGCCGGACTGGAGCCTCGAGCGGGCCGCCGCCGAGATGTCCCGTCGCGGTGTCCGCCACCTGGTCGTCTTCGACGGCGGGGACGCGATCGGGGTGCTCTCGATGCGCGACATCGTCCGGGTCTGGACGTCGGAGGGCGCGACGTCCGGGATGACTCCTGGGTGAGGTCATGGGGCCGGGGGGGGGGGGGGCGGGGGGG
>JBFXEM010000168.1:0-5375 GCA_050180135.1 Solirubrobacterales bacterium
GGCGAGGACTTCGTGGAGCCGGCGCTGGGCCTTGGTCGCCGGGTCGGGGTCTGCACCGGCGCCGAGGCTGCCGTCGCGAACGACGTTGTCGGCGATGATCAGGCTGCCGGGACGGGTGTGGTCCAGGGCCCAGGCGAAGTAGTTGGGAGTGTTGACCTTGTCGGCGTCGATGAAGACGAGGTCGAACGGCCCCGTTCCCTCCTCCTCCAGCAGGGGCAGGGTCTCCAGCGCCGGGCCGACCCGGATCTCGACCACGTCCCCCAGCCCAGCCCGATCGATGCTGGCGCGGGCGACCTCGGCGAACTCCGGTTTGGCCTCGAGCGTGATCAGCCGACCGCCCGGGGCCAGCGCCCTGGCCAGCAGGATCGAGCTGTAGCCGCCGAGCGTGCCGAACTCGAGGATCGTGCTCGCCCCCTGCAGCCGCGCCAGCATCGCCAGCAGCCTGCCCTGCGGGGCAGAGACCTGGATCGCTGGCAGCCCGGCGGCCTCGGCCGCCCCCAGGGCGGCGCTCAGCGCCTCGTCGTCGGGCACCAGGGTGTCGGCGACGAAGCGGTCAACCAGGTCGAAGGTCCGCTGATCCACTACTCACGATCTTGACGGAAGCGGCGCAGTCGCAGCGAGTTGGCGACGACGGAAACGCTGGAGAGCGCCATCGCGGCGCCGGCGATGACCGGATTCAGCAGCCCCGCGGCCGCCAGCGGCAGCGCCGCGACGTTGTAGCCGAAGGCCCAGCCCAGGTTCTGCTTGATCGTCCGCAGGGTCGCGCGCGAGAGCCGGATTGCGTCGGCGGCGCCGCGCAGATCGCCGGAGACGAGGGTCAGGTCCGAGGCCTCGATCGCGACGTCGGTGCCGGTCCCGATCGCCAGGCCGAGGTCGGCCAGGGCCAGCGAGGGAGCGTCGTTGACGCCGTCGCCGACCATCGCCACCACGTGTCCCTCCGCTTGCAGGCCGCGGATCACCTCGGCCTTCTCGGCCGGCAGCACTTCGGCGATGACGTCCTCGATCCCCACAGCGGCCGCGACCGCGCGGGCGCTCGCCTCGTTGTCGCCGGTAAGCAGCAACGGGCGGATGCCCAGCCCCCGCAGCGCCGCGACCGCCTCGGCCGAGCTCGGCTTGACCGTGTCGGCGACGACGAGGACGGCGCGCACCGCTCCGTCCCAGGCGACGAGCACGGCGCTGGCGCCCCGCGCCTCGGCCGCCCGCCGGGCACCATCCAGCTCGCCCGGCACCTCGAGGCTCCACTCGGCCAGCAGCGAGGCGCGGCCAACCTGGACCCCGTGGCCGTCGACCACGCCCTCGACCCCGAGCCCCTCGCGATTGACAAAGCCCTCGACCGCCGGCAACTCGATGCCCTCGGCCCGAGCCGCGGCGGCGATCGCGCGACCGATCGGGTGCTCGGAAGCGTCCTCGACCGCGCCCGCCAGCCGCAGGATCTCGCGCCGCGCGTCAGCGCCGACCGGCACGACGTCGGCGAGCGACATCTGGCCGCTGGTCACGGTTCCGGTCTTGTCGAGCACGATGGTGTCGACCCGGCGCGTCGACTCCAGCACCTCCGGCCCCTTGATCAGCAGGCCGAGCTGGGCACCGCGGCCGGTCCCGACCAGCAGCGCCGTCGGCGTCGCCAGGCCGAGCGCGCAGGGACAGGCGATGATCAGCACCGCGACGGCGGCCGTGAAGGCGAAGGAGGCGCCCTCGCCGGCGCCGAGCCAGAACCCGAGCGTCGCCACCGAGAGGGCGATCACGAACGGTACGAAGACGCCGGAGATGCGGTCGGCGAGCCGCTGCACCGGCGCCTTGCCGTTCTGCGCTTCGGTGACCAGACGGGCGATCTGCGCCAGCGCGGTGTCGTCGCCCACCCTGGTCGCGCGGACCAGCAGCCGGCCGCCGGCGTTGACGGTCGCCCCCGCGACCTCGTCGCCGGGCCCCTTCTCGACCGGGATCGACTCCCCGGTCAGCAGCGCCTGGTCGATCGCCGAGCGCCCCTCGACGACGACGCCGTCGGTGGCGACCTTCTCACCGGGACGAACCAGGAAGCGGTCGCCGACGGTGAGCTCCCCGATTGGAACGCGGCGCTCGTGCCCCTCTCCGTCGAGCACCGAGACCTCCTTCGCCCCGAGCTCGAGCAGCGCCCGCAGCGCCGCCCCGGCCCGGCGCTTGGCGCGGGCCTCGAAGTAGCGGCCGGCGAGGATGAAGGTGGTGACCACGGCGGCGGTCTCGAGGTAGATCTCGCTGTCCCCCCCACCCCCGTCGGGCATCAGCTGGAAGCTCATCTTCATCCCGGTCATGCCGGCGTCGCCGATGAACAGCGCGTACAGCGACCAGCCCCAGGCAGCGAGCACGCCGAGGGAGACCAGCGTGTCCATCGTCGCGGCGCCGTGGCGCAGATTCGCCCAGGCGGCGCGGTGGAAGGGCCAGGCACCCCAGAGCACGACCGGAGTCGCCAGCTGCAGCGCCAGCCACTGCCAGTTGTCGAACTGCAGCGCCGGGATCATCGAGAGCAGCAGGACCGGCAGGCTGAGCGCGGCGCTGGCGATCAGGCGCAGACGCAGGCGCAGCGATGCCGGCTCGTCGACCTCCTCCGCCGGCGTCGCGTCGGGCTCCTCACTTGCCGGCAGGCTCGCCGCGTAACCGGTCGCGGCAACCGCCTCGACCAACTGATCGGGTTCAACGACGGCAGGATCGAAGCTGACCGCCGCCACCTCGGTCGCGTAGTTGACGCTCGCCTCCACCCCGTCGAGCTCGTTCAGCCGCCGCTCGACCCGGTTCGCGCAGGAGGCGCAGGTCATACCGCTGATCGGCAGCTCGACGTGCTCGCGCTCGATCGTCGCCACCTCAGCTCACCTCGACGGTGAAGGCGACGGTTTCGACGACGCCCGCGACCTTGAACTGGAGGAAGAGCCGGTAGCTGCCGGCGCTGGGAAAGGTCGCCTCGAACTCGATCTCCCCCTCGCCCCGGCCCTCGGGGTGCACGTGGAGGAAGGCGAGGTCACCCTTGCGCAGGGCGACCAGGTGGCCGCCGGCGCCGAGGTAGGTCTGTAGCGCGGCGGGCTGGCCGGCGCGGGTGATCGCGAAGCGCAGCGCGGCGGGCCGACCGGCGCGCGGCTCGGGCGCGTCGAGGCGAACCTGATAGCCGCCGGCGCTCTCCGCCGTGCTCCGCGGCGCCGGCAGCGCCCGCATCCGGGGCGCGCCGCCAGCTGCCCGCAGGCTCCCAGCCAGCGTCGTTGCCTCACCGTCGTGCGAGAAGTCGGCGAAGACGCGGTATGGGCCAGCGGCATCGAGCCGCAGCGGCGTGCTCCAGTTCCCATTGGCGGACATCCGCGGGTGCAGGTGCTGGAATCCGGTCAGGTCGCGGCGGACGACGATCAGGTGCATACGCTTGGTGTGGAGCTCTTCGAAGTCGGTGATCGTCTCGCCGTCCTCTTCGACCACGCGAAAGCGCAGCGGCGCGGTCGCGCCGGCTAGGACAGTTTGATCGGCGACGATCAGCCGCAGTCCATTTTCCGCCGCGGCGAGGCCGCGAACCGAGGCCCCGCCGGTGCCCATGTGCGGCATCTCCCCCGCGCCACCCATCTGCCCCGCACCACCCATCTGGCCGTGGCCGCCGCCGTGAGCGCCCATCGAACCGGGGTCGCCGCCCATCGGGCCGTGGGACCCCATGCGACCGCCCGGGCCGTGATCTGGATCGAGCCAGCCGCCGATCCCGACGCCGACCGCGAAGACGACAACCAGGACGACGCCGAAGAGGGCGATATTGCGCGCGGTGGACGACACGGGCAGGACTCCTTGCATACGGTTAGGGGGTATCCGTCGAGTACGGTACCATATACCCCCTAGGGGTAACCAAAGCCCGATCAGTTCCTACCCGCGAGAGGACCAAGATGCCGAAAGCCACGACCGACGACAAGCCCGCCCGCGGCTACAGCGCCGACAAGGAGCAGCTGCTCAAGCGGCTGCGGCGGATCGAGGGGCAGGTGCGCGGCGTCGAGGGCATGGTCGCCGATGACCGCTACTGCATCGACGTCCTCACCCAGATCTCGGCCGTGCAGGCGGCGCTCGACAAGGTCGCGCTGGGCCTGCTCGACGAACATGCCCGCCACTGCGTGATCGGCGCCGAGGGCAAGCTGCGCGACGAGCGCACCGAGGAGCTGATGGGGGCGGTCGGCCGGCTGATGAGGCGCGGTTAGCGATGCTGCTCAACCGCCTCTCCCTCACCGCCACCCTGCACTGCCTGACCGGCTGCGCGATCGGCGAGGTGCTTGGCATGGTGCTCGCCACCTGGTGGGGCTGGCACGACGTCGCCCAGATCGCCCTCGCCGTCTTCCTCGCCTTCTGCTTCGGCTACGCGCTGACGATGCTGCCGCTGCTGCGCAGCGGCATGTCGCTGCGCGAGGCGGCGCCGCTGGCGCTCGCCTCCGACACCGCCTCGATCGGGACGATGGAGGTCGTCGACAACCTCTTCGTCGTGCTCGTCCCGGGCGCGATGGCGGCCGGGCTCGGCGACTTCCTCTTCTGGTGGAGCCTCGCGGTCGGGCTGCTGATCGCCGGCGCCGTCGCCTGGCCGCTCAACGGCTGGCTGATCTCCCGCGGCCGGGGCCACGCCGTGGTGCACTCCCACCACGGGCCCCTCACCTGAGGGGCCCGGGCGCGGCGGGCTTCCGGCCGCGCCCGGCTCCCCCTCAGCGACCCAATCGCTGGGTCAGCGTCACCACCTGCTGGAAGGTCGGCCGGTTCTGGAACGGGAAGGGGCCGAGTTCGACCCCCGAGGTCACCTGCGGCCGGTTCTGGTCGAAGCAGGCGGGCTGCGGATCGGCAGCGCACTTGCCGTTGCCGCCGCCGTAGAGCTCGGCCGGCGTCACCTTCAGCGCTTCCTTCAGCGTCTTCTGCAGGACCTGCTCGCACTTCTCGGCCGAGCCGCTGCCGCAGTACTTGCGGCTGAAGGCGCCCTTGGGGTTCTGGCCGAGCACCTTGCGCAGGTCCTTGGAGACGTAGCCCCACCAGCCGTCGTAGAAGGCGGGGGCATCGGGTGAGCCCCCGATCGAGTCGCCGATCTGCAGCATCCCCGAGAGCCGTTCGTACGCTTTGGCACCGAGCACCGGTTTGAACTCGGCCTCGACCAACTTCGGCCACCAGGCGTCCATGATCTGGATCGCCGGGGTTTCCTCGTCGACGCCGTCGCGGTTGAGGTCGCGGCGGTGGGCGCCGGCCTTGTGCCAGGCCTTCAGCGTTTTCAGGGCGCTCTTCAGCTTGCCCGACTTCGGCTTCCCGATCGCTTCGAAGATGATCGGCAAGTGGCGGTAGCCGCGCAGATCCTGCGTTGCCGGTTCCTCCATCGCCTGGACGAGCTGGGTGATCGTCATCTTCTTCTTGCCCTTGGT
>JBFXEM010000169.1:0-5372 GCA_050180135.1 Solirubrobacterales bacterium
GCACACCGGCGTCGCCGTTGGGAACGCAGACCTCGACCAGCGCCATCCGCGGCACCGGGTTGAACACGTGCAGGCCGTAGAGCCGCTCGGTCCCGGCTGCCGCGGCGATCTCACCGATCCCCAGCGAGGAAGTGGTCGTCGCCAGGTCGGCATCGGGGCAGGCGGCGGCGACCCGCGCCAGCAGCTCTCCCTTGGCCTCTACCTCCTCGACGACCGCCTCGACGACGACGTCACAGGTCATGAGGTCGGCGGGGTCGGTGGTGACCCGCAGTCGCGAGGGCTCGGCCCCCTCGATCTTCGCGCAGGCGGCGACGATCTTCTCCTCGGCGCGCCAGGCCGAGGCCTCGCTGCGAGCGAGCAGGATCGTGTCTGCGGTGGTGGTCGAGACGGCGGCGAGGCCGGTGGCGATTGCCCCGCTCCCCGCGATCCCCGGACTTTCGTATCCCTGGTTTGAGCTCATTGGCCGGGGTTCCTATCACGGTGACATCGAACCGTGTCGTGAGGCGCCTGTAGCTTCCCCCATCCGGACAAACCAAGGTGTGAAGGAGTGACATTGAGCAAGGCATTCATGGCGATCGCGATCAGCGTGTTCGCGCTCGCGGCGGTGGCCGCCGGTTGCGGCGGCGGCGACGACAGCAGCGACACGAGCGCGACGCTGACCAAGGCCGAATTCATCGAGCAGGCCGACGCGATCTGCGTGAAGGGCAACGAAGCGATCGAAACCGAAGTCGAAGAATTCGCCGAAGACAACGACGTCGACACCGAAAACCCGACCAAAGAGCAGCAGGAAGAAGTGATCGCCACGGTCGTTGCCCCCGGCACCCGTGCCCAGGTCGAAGAAATCTCCGAGCTGGGTGCGCCCAGCGGTGACGAGGAAACGATCGAAGCGATGGTCGAGTCGGTCGAAACCGGCAGCGAGGAACTGGAAGACGACCCGGCCAAGCTGCTGGGAGAAAAGAGCCCGCTGGAAGAGGGGTCGAAACTCGCCCGCGATTACGGACTGAAGGAGTGCGGCGAAGAAGGATAGGCAGGGCCCTTCCTGCTTGACATGGTTCCGCCTACCTGTAGGTTCTCCGATTAGTCAATCTTTTCGGGGTCATGCAGGGAGGCGGGACCATGAAGGCAGTGAAGGGGATCCTCGTTGTGCTGGTGCTGCTGTTGGCGATCGCCGTTGGCTACGGCTACGGGTGCGGTGGCGACGACGGGTCGAGCGGCTCCGACGACTCGACGGTCGCCGCGGAAACGGACGGCACGAATGCCACGGGCGGGGACTCGACCGCGGCCAGCGACGAAGGGGACTCGACTGCGGCCAGCGACGGCGGTGATTCGACCGAAGCAGGGGACGACGGTGATTCGACGGCAGCCGGGAGCGCCGGCGATTCCGCTCCGCTCACCAAGAAGCAGTTCATCAAGCAGGCCGACGCGATCTGCGGAGAAGTGCCCGTCCGGTACGGCCAGCTGACCCAGCAGCTCGAAAAGGAAAACAAGGCCAAGGGCAAGCCGAAACCGTCAACCGCGGAAGTCAACCTGGCGGCTGCGGTCCCGCCGCTTCCCGAAGCAGCTGCCGAACTGGAAGCTCTGAGGCCGCCCAAGGGCGACGAGCAGGACGTCGCGGCGATCATCGCCGCGCTCGAAGCGGCGGCGGCAGGGCTCGAAGCGAAGCCGAGCTCGCCGCTGAGCGGGCCGAAATCGCCCTTCGACGAATTCCAGAAACTGACGAAGGCCTTCGGCCTCGCCGTCTGTAGTCAGCTCTAAACCGGTCCCTGACCAGAATCTTGGCCACGTAGCCAAGACCTATATGCTCCGCGATCGATGGACCTGACGCTGTCGCCATCGGAGGAGGAGTTCCGCGACGAGGTTCGCACCTGGATCCAGGAGAACAACCCGGGTCCCGAACCCGAAGGCAGCCTCGACGAGGTGATGACCTTCCGCGGCGAGTGGCAGCGTAAGCTGCACGCGGCCGGTTGGGCGGGGATCTCCTGGCCCAAGGAGTACGGCGGCCGCGGCGCGACGATGATCGAGCAGGCGATCTTCGTCGGCGAGGCATCTGCTCAGGAAGCTCCCAGCCCCGCCAACGTGCTCGGCTTGGCGATGGGCGGGCCGGTGGTGATCGCCCACGGCACCGACGCCCAGAAGCAGCGCTATCTGGAGCCGATCCTGACCGGCGAGGAGATCTGGTGCCAGGGCTTCTCCGAGCCTGAGTCCGGCTCGGACCTCGCTTCGCTGAAGACGCGGGCGGTCAAGGACGGCGACGAGTGGGTCGTTACCGGGCAGAAGGTCTGGACGACGTTCGCCCAGTACGCGAAGTGGTGCATGCTCGTCGCCCGCACCGACCCCGACGCTCCCAAGCATCAGGGCCTCACCTACTTCCTGATGGACATGGAGCAGGACGGCGTCGAAGCCAAGCCGCTGGTCCAGATCACCGGCGAGGGCGAGTTCAACGAGGTCTTCATCAACGAGGCGCGGATCCCCGACGAGAACGTCGTCGGCGGCGTCGGCAACGGCTGGGGCGTGGCGATCACGACCCTGATGAACGAGCGCGCTGGGCTTGCCTTTGGGGCGATTGCGCAGATCCAGAACAGCCTCGGCCGCCTCGCCCGGCTAGCCAAAGAGGTGCGGGTGGGTGGCGGCAGCGCTGCCGACGATGCCCACTACCGCCAGCGGATCGCCCAGCTCTTCATCGAGGCGGAGACGATGCGCCTCAACGCCTATCGCGGCCTGACCAAGACGATGCAGTCGGGCATCCCCGGGCCGGAGGGCTCGCTCGGCAAGTGGCAGTGGGCAGACATCAACCAGAGCCTGACCGAGCTCGCGCTCGACATCGAGGGTGCCTACGCGCCGCTTGCGCGCGGTTCGGAGAACGCGCTCGCCGGAGGCGCCTGGCAGTACGGCTTTCTCCGCTCCCGCGCCAACTCGATCGAGGGCGGCACTACCGACATCCTCAAGAACATCATCGCCGAGCGCGTGCTCGGCCTACCGAGGCTCCGTTAGGGGTCGCTCGACATGTACTTCGACCTCACCGACGAGCAGCAGGCGATCAAGGCCACTGCCCACGACTTCCTCGCCTCCCGCTACAAATCGGAGCGGATCCGCGCGATCGCCGCCAGCGACGACGGGGTGGATGCCGACGGCTGGCGCGAGATGGCCGAGCTTGGTTGGACCGGGCTGGCGCTGCCAGAGGCGTGGGGCGGCCAAGGGCTCGGGATCGTCGAGCTGGCGGTGCTCTTCGAGGAGCTGGGCTACTCGCTGGCGCCCTCGCCACTGTTCTCCGCCACCGTCGTCGGCCTCGCGCTCAGCCTCTGCGCCTCCGACGACCAGCGCGAGCGCTACCTGCGGCCGCTGGCCGAGGGCGTGAGGCGGGGCACGCCGGCGCTCTTCGACGTCGGCTCGACCGCGACTCCGGGTGCCTTCACGCTGGAGGCCAAGGCCGATGGCGACGGCGTCCTCCTCTCCGGCGAGAAGACCCTCGTCCTCGACGCAGCCGGCGCCGATTTCTTTCTCGTCTCCAGCGCCGACGGCCACCGCCACCTGGTTGACGCGGACGCCGAGGGCGTCAGCGTCACCCCGGAGGTCACCATCGACCCGACCCGACGGCTCTCAAGGGTTCGTCTCGACGCCGTTCGTGTCGCCGCCGCCGACACCCTGCCCGCCGAGGGCCGCGAGTACGAGGCGGTGTTCGACCGCGTCTGCGTCGCCCTCGCGGCAGAGTCGACCGGGATCGCTCAGCGGACGATGGAGATGGCGGTCGAGTACGCCAAAGACCGCCAGCAGTTCGGCCGCCCGATCGGCGCCTACCAGGCGGTCTCCCACCGCTGCGCCCAGATGCTGCTGGAGACCGAGAACTCCCGCTCCGCCGTCTACGGCGCCGCCTGGGCTGCCGACGCCGCACCCGAGGGGCTGCCGCTGGCCGCTTCGATGGCCAAGGCCTACGCCTCGGACGCCGGCTGGCGAGTGCCCGACGCCTCGATCCAGGTCCACGGCGGGATCGGCTTCACCTGGGAGCATGATCTCCACTTCTTCCTCAAGCGCGGGCGCTCCAACGTTGCCCTCTGCGGCGATCCCAAGTGGCACCGCGAACGGGTCGCCGACGCCGTGCTCGCCGCCGCGTGAGTGCCCTCGAGCGCATCTCCGTCGCCGCGATCGGGACCTCGGTCGCTGATCTCGAGGCCGAGACCCTGCGAGCCGAGGCCGCCGGCGTCGAGTGCGTGTGGGCGCCGGAGCTGTTCCGCAGCGCCGTCACCCAGGCCGCCTACCTGGCGGCGAGGACCGAGCGGATCGGGGTCGCCACCGGGATCGTCTGGGCCTTCACTCGCAGCCCCTTCATCCACGCGATCAGCGCCCTCGACATCGACGAGATGGCCGGCGGGCGCTTCCGACTTGGCATGGGTGCGGGGGTCAAACGACTGAACGAAACCTGGCACAACGCCAACTACGGCAAGCCCGCACCGCACCTGCGCGAGGCGATCGAGGCGACGCGGCTGATCATGCGCCAGGCCAGCGCCGGCGAGCCGATTCGCTATGAGGGCGAGTACTACGACATCGACATCAAGGGCTGGGTGCGTCCGCACCCGCCGGCGCGCGAGGCGGTCCCGATCTACACCGCCGCCGTGCAGGGCGGGATGGCGCGGATGGCCGGCGACGTCGCCGACGGGCTGATCGGCCACCCGATCCAGAGCCTGCGCTGGATCGACGAGGTTGTCGTCGACTCCTTCGAAACCGGGCTGCGGCGCTCGGGTCGGGCGCGTTCTGACTTCGACTACCTGCCGACCGTCTGCTGCGCGATCGACGACGACGAGGGCCGCGCGATCGATATGGCCCGCCGCACGATCTCCTTCTACGCCACGGTGAAGACCTACATGCCGCTCTGGGAGCTGCACGGCTTCGCCGACAACGCCGTCGCCGCCGGTGATGCCTTCCGCCGCGGCGACCTCGCCGCCGTCCCCGCCGCGATCAGCGACGAGATGGTCGAGACCTACTGCGCAGCCGGCCCGCTGGACAAGGTGCGGGCTCGGGTCGAGGCGACGGCTGAGCGCGCCGACGGCCTCTTCCTGACTCCCCCGACCTACTTCATCACCCCGGAGGAGCTGAGCGAGTACCAGAACCGGATCATCGACTCGTTCGGCCCCGCGGCAAGCTGACCGCCGCCCCCGGAGACCGCGAGCTGGAAGTTCTCGAGCGCGTGCGCGCGATCCCGGCCGGGTTCGTCGCCAGCTACGGCGATGTCTCGCCCGGGGCGCCGCGCTTCGCCGGCACCGTGCTGTACGCCGTGGACGAGCCCGACCTGCCCTGGTGGCGGGTCGTCCGCGCCGACGGCTCGCTCGCCAAGGGCGCCCGCCAGCGCCAGCTTCTGATCGCCGAGGGCGTGCCCTTCC
>JBFXEM010000170.1:0-5370 GCA_050180135.1 Solirubrobacterales bacterium
GCCCGGGGTGGTGATCGCGCCGCCGAAGACGTAGACGAAGAGCAGCACGAACATGATCGGCTGCACGGTGAAGGAGAGCAGCAGGTCGGGGGCGCGGAGGATCCGCATCAGCGCCCGGCGGGCCAGCACCAGCGTGTCGGAGACCGAGTTGGCGACGCTCATCGCTCCTCCTCCCCCTCCTCGGCGCCCTCTTCGTCGGACTCCAGCGCGTGGCCGGTCAGCGAGAGGAAGGCATCGTCGAGGGTCGGCCGCCGCATCGCCACGTCGTCGATCCCGATCCCGGCCTCGTTCAGCCGCCGCACCGCCTCGGCGATCGCACCCTTGCGCTCGCGCACCGGCATCCGCAGCAGGCCGTCGGACATCGCCGGCGGCTCGGCCGCGATCGGCGCCAGCAGCTCGATCGCCCGCGCGGCGTCCTCGCGCGTCTCCAGGGTGATGTCGAGGCGCTCGCCGCCGACCTGGTCCTTGAGCTCGTCGGAGCTGCCTTCGGCGATCACGCGGCCGTGGTCGATCACCGAGATGCTGTCGGCGAGGCGGTCGGCCTCGTCGAGGTACTGGGTGGTGAGCAGGACCGTGGTGCCTTCGGCGACGCGGCCCTCGATCGTCTCCCAGAGGCCGATCCGGCTGCGCGGGTCGAGGCCGGTGGTCGGCTCGTCGAGGAAGAGGACCGGCGGGTGGGCGACCAGCGCCGCGGCGAGGTCGAGGCGGCGGCGCATCCCGCCCGAGTAGGTGCGGACGAGGCGGTCGGCGGCGTCGGCGAGGTCGAAGCGCTCCAGCAGCTCGGCGGCGCGGTTGCGCGGCTCGCCCTTCGGCAGGTGGTAGAGCTTGCCGACCATCTCCAGGTTCTCGGCCCCGGTCAGGTTTTCGTCGACCGCCGCGTACTGACCGGCGAGGCCGATCTGGCTGCGCAGCTGGGTGGCTTCGGAGACGACGTCGAGGCCGGCGACGCGGGCGCTGCCGCCGTCGGGCGGGAGCAGGGTGGTGAGGATGCGGACAGCCGTGGTCTTGCCGGCGCCGTTGGGGCCGAGCAGGGCGAGGACGGTCCCGGCCGGGGCGCCGAGGTCGATCCCACACAGAGCCTCGACGTCCTTGTAGGACTTACGCAGGCCTTCGGCTTCGATTGCGAGGTCGGAAGCAGCGATGCCCCCAACCTACTAAGTGGTGAGGTCCGGCCGCGAGAGCGCGGGCCGGGCCTCGATCAATCGTCGAAGTCGAAGTCCTTGGGCGGGCGCTGCTCGAACCAGGCGTCGTCGTCCTCGCTGTCCTCGAGGAAGTCGGGCGTGTCCTCGAGCACGTCCTCGTGCGACTCGGTGTCCGGGTCGTAGGGGTTGGCCGCGGGGGCCTCCGGCGCGGGGGGCGCGGGTGCGGCGGCCTCGGGCTCAATCGCCTCGTACTCGCCGGACTCGTCCTCGTACCCCTCCTCGCCCTGCTCGTCCCCAAGGTGCTGCTCGATGTCGTAGATCGCGGTGCCTTCCTCCGTTTCGCCGAAGCTGGCGGGGGCGGCAGCCGGCGGCAGCGCGTGCTCGTCGGTCTCCTCGGCGGGCAGCGGCGGCAGCGCGTGCTCGTCGGTGACCGGCGCCTCCAGCGCGTTTTGGAGCTCCTCGGAGAGCCGCTGCTCGCTGAAGAAGTCGTCCTCGTCCCCCTCGAGGTCCTGCTCGGCCTCGACCTCGGGGGCAGCGGAGGCCTCGATGCCGGCGATCGGGTCGACCGGTGCGAGGCGCGGCTCGGCCATCTCGGCGTCGAGCAGCTGCTCGTCGGAGGGGCTCTCCGCCTCGGCGCCGGACTGCATCTCCGCCTCGACGTCGAACATTTCGGTCGGCTGGTCGGCGATCGCCTCGCGCTCGGAGGTCGTGTGGACGCCGTCGAGCTTGGGTGGCTCCTCGGCCTGTGGGGGCTCGGGGACGATCTGGTGCTCGGCCGCGGGCTGCTCCTCGACGGAGGGCTCGGGGACGGGCTCCGGTGCGGGCGGAGGCGGCGCCTCCTGCAGGTCGGCGATGTTCGGCGCCCGGCGCCCTTCCGCCTCGACCTCCCTGGCCGCCTCCTCGACCACCTCGGCCGGCGCGGTCAGGAACTCGGTCGGCGCCTCGCCGAACGCGTCGGCCTCGCCAGGTCGCTGCGGCGGCCCGAACGCCTCGTCCTCGAGCTTTTTGACCTCGGCCTCGTCCGCGCCATGGGCGCGCTTCAGTTCGAGGTGCTCACGAATTGCGTCGTCGAGAATGCTCATCTGGCCTACCGCCGGGAAAGGCTGTCAAAGACTATGCGGTTATCCTTGCCCTTGCGAGGCCATGGGATCAACTTCCCAGCCACGACCTCGGGGCTATAGCTCAGCTGGCAGAGCGCCTGGATCGCACCCAGGAGGTCGGCGGTTCGAATCCGCCTAGCTCCACTAGAGGAAGTCCCTGCACGTCGGGATTTTCGCTTCGCCGTAGATCGACCAGGATCCGCCTGAATCGGGCTCCATTTCAGCCACTAGTGGCTGAAATGGCGTGGATTGACGTGGACTGCTGCCGATTCAGGACGGTTTGGCTCGCGTCATGGAGCTATGGTCGGCAGCTACCCATGAATGCCTGGGGGCGGATCGGGGACCTCGCGCTCGAAGAAGAAGCTTCGAGTCAGGAGACCAACGGTGGCGGCTCACCATAGATCTCGAACCGATCTTGATACTGAGTAATCGCATTGTCGGTATCGAGGCCAGGGTCCCAAAAATAGGTCGGGATCTTGTCCGGGTCAAAAGGCAGATGAGTTCCCTTGATTGCGCTGAGCAGGAATTGGCGACGGCGGCCGAGGGCATATCCGAACTCCATCATGCAGTTGGGGCGAACACCACTTAGGTCGACGATCACGAGAGCGGCCCGGTGAAGGAGCTTGAAGATTTCAACATTCATGAAGGAGTCCTCGGGCTTGTGCATGCCGATCTCGTTAGGTCGAAAGCCGTTGGCTTCGACCACAGGATCGACTACCTCGCGAAAGAACTTCTCGACAGCACCGAAATGGTCGTGGCTGGTGTCGAGAAGGCGCACGTAGAAGGCTGGGCGAGGACGAAGATCGGCGATCAGCGCCGCGGTCGCGACTGCCAGGGCAGCCGGGTCTCCGTCTGCCGTGAGCGAAAGGGCCGAAAGGCGCGACACGGCGTCTCCCGCCCCGTCTTCTAGTTGCAGAAACGTGTCGACTTCACTGAGTGCTTTCTCGTGGAGGAGAACGCTCCCGCCATTGCCGTCCCTGTTTGACGCCCCGAGTTGGGCGTGAATCGGTATCACGGCTTTTCCGTCCTCTCGGTACTGCTGCGCCAGCAACTCAACGCCCGCGCCGCCCCCAAGCGCCACGAGAATGTCCCCGTGGAGCAACTGCGTGTCGCGGATGAGGCCCGCCATCCGCCAGCCTGGCGGGCTCAGATCGAGCTTGAAGTCAGAGCGCTCTATGCAGGCACGCCAGGTGTCCCGGCGATCATCGGGGACCTTCTGAATGCCACGCTGGCTGCCGACAGCGACATGGCGGCCGGTCCGAGTCGCTGGCCAAGCGCCATCCGGCTGCGGCGAGCCGGCGATCACATCGAGGGCGGTCCAATCGAAGATGCAGGGGAGGCGTGCATCGCCTCGTGGCTCGGAGCCCACGCCGACCAGGATGCCGTCGCCGTCGGCGATTAGCCGCTCACATAAGAGTCGAACGAACTCGTGTGCGCGGCCAAGAAGTTGGTCGTCGCACTCGGCAGCGGCGCTGCCGCTCAAGTGGATACGTAACCCGGACATCAGCCGTCGTGCATGACCGGCGTCGGCTCTAGCTCCGAGAGAGCACCGAGAAGGTCCTCCGTGGTCAGGCCTCGATCGGGAAACGCGCGGGCAACGGCAGCCGGCAGAAGTCGAGTTTGAATGTCGGAGAAGGTGAAGCCGGGAGCCCCATCGTGGGGTCCGGTTGCGGCAACCAGGTCATCCAGAGCACTCTTGCCGAGATCGACTCCGATGAGATCCGCGGTGAGTAGCTCGCGGCGCTCCATTTCGTCCGGACGCTGGAATTGCTCGAAGAGGCTCGCCCGTCGGAGAATCGCCGGATCAAGAGCGCTGAATCGGTTGGTGCAAAGGATGATGAAGAGTCGCCCCTTCAGGGAGCGGGCATCATCAATCGCCTGAATCAAACTGTTGACACCGACTCGATCCTCGTGATGCGCCCGCTCGGCACCACGATTAAAAGCGAGGGCATCTCCCTCGTCGATGATCATCGCGACGAATCGCTTCTTCCCCGCGAGGGCAACAGCCTCGGCGAAGGCATCGCCGATCAAAGAGCTCATCTCTCCAACGTGCCCTTGCCCGCGAACGCGCGTGCTGAGCTTCAGCAGGAAGCCCTCAGTATCGATCTGGCGACAGAGGGCATCGGCGGCGGCTTCCGCGCTAGCCGTCTTGCCGGTGCCTACGTCGCCGTGGAAGATGACCAGGGGGTATCGGTCTCCGAGCGCATCAGTCAGGGCCTGATCCCTGCCATGGTTGAGCTTCGCCCAATTTCTCACGCCCTCCACGTCTGCCAGCAGGCGTAACTGCTGGCCGATCCGTTTAAAGCGACGCTCGAACCCGATCAGGCGACTGCCGAGCGCCTCGAGCTCCGGGTAAGGCAACTCGCGCTTGAGCTCGAACTTCGTCTCGTTCTCAGGCACGGTCTAAGCGGTCCCGGAATATCGCGTTCGATCCATGCCGTAGGCACGACTGGAATATTGCCGATCCGTCGAGCCGACGAGGCCGTCGTAGTTCCCGTCGAAATCGCTCGTACCCCAGCTCGCGAGGTACTTGGCGATGAATGCGTCCCTTTGGGCCTGAGTCAGAGCTCTCCAGGTGGCGCTGTAGAAAATGTCGATCAGGAGCCTGTCACCCTGGTTGGCCTTCCAGTACATATCTCCCGGGCGTTCAGCAGTCCAAGATCCGGCGTCGGTAGAAACGGTGTAGACGGCAGCCTCCCGCAGGGCACCGCCCGAGCTGAGCAGTCGCAGATGAATCTTGGAGAGATACTGCTCCTCAGCCAAAGCGCCGATCTCACTGATGGTGGCGTCAACGAACGCTCGGCCGTGTAGTTCGGTCGACTCAGCAGCAATTCGGTAGTCGGCGGCGAACGACGCGTGAACGCGCCGAATGTCTTCGCGATTGAAGGTGTCTGAATAAGTGTCGGTCATAGCTACGCGATCGCGAACCCTTCGCCGAGCAGCTCCTTCCAAGCGGCGACCGTCTCGCCCTTGCCGGGCAGCCCTTCCGCCCACGTGATGGTCTCGTAAGCCGTGGTGGCTGAGCTAATCAGGGCGTCACGCTCGGACTGCTTGATTCGGGCGGCGACGTTGTTGCCGTCGTTGGCTGGGTCAACGATCACCACCGGGTCGGAGAAACCGGCGGGATC
>JBFXEM010000171.1:0-5370 GCA_050180135.1 Solirubrobacterales bacterium
ATCGGCCAGGTCGACCTGCTCACCGCCGCCCAGGAGGTCGAACTCGCAAAACGGATCGAGCGCGGCGACATGCTCGCGAAGCGTCAGATGGTCGAGGCCAACCTGCGTCTCGTCGTCTCGATCGCGAAAGGCTATCTGGGCCGCGGGCTCAGCTTCCTCGACCTGATCCAGGAGGGTTCGCTGGGGCTGATCCGCGCGGTCGAGAAGTTCGACTACCGCCGCGGCTACAAGTTCTCGACCTACGCGACCTGGTGGATCCGCCAGGCGGTGACCCGGGCGATCGCCGACAAGGCGCGAACGATCCGGATCCCGGTCCATATGGTCGAGAAACTCAACCGGGTCGCCCACGTCGAACGCCAGCTGGTCCAGAAACTCGGCCGCGAGCCCGAGCCGGCGGAGATCGCCGAGGAGCTGCGTTGGCCGGTCTCCGACGTGCGGGACATCCTTCGCGTCGCCCAGTTGCCGGTCTCGCTGGAGAAACCGGTCGGCGACGAGGACGAATCCGAGCTCGGCGACTTCGTCGCCGACGACGCGGTCCTGGAGCCCTTCGAGGAAGCCAGCGAGCACCTGCAGAAGGAGGGAGTGCGGCGGGCTCTCGACGCGCTTCCCGAGCGCGAGCGCCAGGTGATCGAACTTCGCTACGGCCTGTCCGGCACCGAGCCGCTGACGCTCGAGGAAGTCGGCCGCACCTTCGGCGTCACCCGCGAGCGGATCCGCCAGATCGAGAACAACACGCTGAAAAAGCTGAAGCGTCTGCCCGAGGCGCAGATGCTGCGCGAAGCCTCCTGACGGCGTTTCCGCCTCGTCAGTCGACCGGTTCCAGCACCCAGACGGACGGGGTGCGTTTGAGTTTGGTGATGTAGAAGTCGAAGCCGGCGAACTGGTCGATGTGCTTGGCCCAGAGCTCGGCCCGCTCCTCGCCCTCGGCGACCCGGGCGCGGACCTTCTGGCGCCGGCGCCCGACCTCGACCTCGGCCTCGGGCCTGGCGCTGAGGTTGAGCGACCAGGCGGGCAGGCGCTCGTTGCCGGCGTTGGTGTCGATCAAGACCATGTTCTCGCCGTCGGCGAGGTAGACCACCGGCGCCGTTCGCTGCTGGCCGGATTTGCGCCCGGTCGTGGTCAGCAGCAGCAGCGGCGCCTTGCCGACCTTGCCGCCAATGCGCCCGCCGCTGAGCCGGTAGAGCGGCACGTTCAGCTTGCCGGTCCAGCGCAGCCCGGTGGCACCGAGGGAGTTGGAGAAGCGCGAGTAGAAGCGATCGCTCGGCATTGCCCTGAGTATCCCAGCCCGAATAGAGTGGCGCCATGTCCGCGCCGCATCCCTTCCGCCTCGCCGCCGAAGCCAAGGACCTGACCCTACTGAGCGAGGCGCTGCGCGAGGACGTCGTCCTCCACAGCCCGATCCTCTTCCGCGGCTTCGAGGGCCGCGAGGTCGTCAGCCAGATCCTCACCTTCGTGGCGATGACGCTGGAGGACCTCACCTACACCGATGAACTGGCCGCGGGCAACACGGTCGCGCTCCGCTTCAAGGCCAACGTCGGCGACCGCGAGCTCGAAGGCATCGACTTCCTCACCCTCGACGAGGACGGCAAGGTCGCCGACCTGACCGTCTTCATGCGTCCGCTCTCGGCCCTCAACCGCTTCAACGATCAGATGTCCGCCCACCTGGCGGCGGCGCAGGGCTCGGCCGACTCCTAGACCGGCGGTTCGGTCGCTGCGGAGTCGGCTGATCCGTCGATCCGCTCGAGGACGACTCGGCCCTCGCCGTCGGCCCGGACGCGCATCCGGTCGCCGGCCACCAACCCCGCCTCCTCGCATGGAGCCCGCGGGATCGTCAGCTGACGTTTGGGTCGCAGCAATACCTGCCGCGACTGAGATGGGGGAGAGAGGATTCGAACCTCTGTAGGCGTAGCCGCTCGATTTACAGTCGAGTCCATTTGACCGCTCTGGCACTCCCCCAGAGAGATTGCGGCAATCCTAATGCTGTTGGAGCCTTCATAGACGAGCGATTCAAAGGGCGACCCCGGCTCGACCTCAAACTCCGAGTGCTTGCGTCCCCCCAGGGACAGGGTCCTGCCGGATTCGACCGCGCTCGCGGGCAAGAACCACCGTCGCCCATCGCCGGTGAGGACAAAAAGGCAATCGACCGAATCCGGTTTGAACCGCTTGGTCAGTCCACTCCAACTGCGATTGCCGCCACTGGTGGCAATCGCGACCACCCACCTCTCCGCGCCGGACCTGAGGTGGGTTCGCAGCGAGGTGGTCTTCACCTGCACCCTGATCAGGCGCCCTTCTAGTTCGGCCATGAGATCGATGTCGGGGCTGTGGCCCAGCGGAACCCAAACCAGGGCGCCCTTTGAGGTCAGCCACTCGATTGCCGAGGCCTCTCCCAGGTCTCCCTGGACTCGACGATTCACTCGCCGGCTGCGCGTTTTCGACTGGTGGGCCATCGAACATAGGTTCGCAGGTGCCTCAGACAGAACATTTCGCACTCAAGCACCGACCTGCCCGGTGTTGGAAGATGCACGCATGGACGGCGCTTCCCTCGACGGCCGCGTGATCGCCATCGCCGGGATCGGCGGCGGCCTCGGTCCGCTGGTCGCCAAGGAGCTGGCCGACGCCGGCGCGACCGTGGCCGGCACCGACCGCAACCAGGAGCTGCTCGACGCGCTCCCCGCCGAGCTCGGCATCGACCCCGAGCGCTACGACGGCCGCGCCGTCGACCTGCTCGACGAGGACGCGGCGCGTGCCTGGTGCGCGGCCCTGGTCGAGCGCTTCGGCCAGGTCGACGGCCTGATCCACCTGGTCGGTGGCTGGCGCGGGGGGGAGCCGCTGCACGAGTCCTCGCTGGAGGACTGGGATTTCCTCCACGGCCTGCTCGTCCGCACGGTCCAGCACACGACCCGAGCCTTCTACGACCAGCTCGCGGCCAGCGAGCACGGCCGCTTCGTCCTCGTCTCCGCCAAGCAGGCGCAGGCTCCGACCAACACCAACGCCGCCTACGCGGCGGCCAAGGCGGCGGCCGAGGCTTGGACGCTGGCCTTCGCCGACGGCTTCGGGCCCGGAGGCGCCACCGCCAACATCGTCGTCGTCGACGCGATCCTGACGCCGCGGATGCGCGAGGAGAGCCCTGAGGAGGAGTTCCCGACCTTCACGCCGGCCGAGCACGTCGCCGCCGCGATCGCATTTCTCTGCTCAGACGCGGCCGCGAAGATGAACGGGCAACGCCTGCCGCTTACGATGGGCCGATGAGCGCGGCCAAGAACCAGGGAGCACCCGACGGCAAGCTGACGATCGGTCAGCTGGCCCGGCGCACCGGGATGACGGTCCGCAACATCCGCGCCCACCAAACGCGCGGCCTGCTGCCGCCGCCCGAGGTCCAGGGCCGCACCGGCTACTACAACGAGGAGCACGTGGCGCGGATCGAGCTGACCCGCGAAATGCAGGCGGAGGGACTCAACCTGGAGGCGATCCGCCGCGTCCTGGAGACCACCGGCGGTTCCTCGCAGGAGATCGTCGATTTCGCTCGCGCCGTGCGGGCCCCGTTCGAGGACGAGACCCCGGAAATCTTCGAGGCCGGCGAGCTGGCAGCGAGCTGGGGGGTCGAGAAGCTCGACCCGAAGCTGCTGCGCCACAGCGAAGAGCTCGGCATCCTGCGCGAGCTCCCCGACGGCAAGATCGAGGCGATCAGCCCGCGCCTGCACCGCGCCGGCGTCGCCCTGATCGAGCTCGGGGTCAGCCCGGAGGCCGGGATGGCGACCGCCGACAAGCTGCGCCGCAACGCCGAAGGCGCCGCCTGGGCCTACGTCGACCTCTTCGTCAAGGAGATCTGGGAGCCGTTCGACAAGGCGGGGCGGCCCGAGCAGGACTGGCCGAAGGTGCGCGAGGCGCTCGACCGGATGCGGCCGCTCGCCTCCGACGCGCTGCTGGCGATGTTCCAGATCACGATGGGCGAGGCGACCGAGACGGCCGCCGAACGAACCCTGCACGAGGCCGGCAAGCCGCCCCGCAAGCAGCGCGCCCCGAAGAAAGCGGCGAAACGCTCCAAGCGCCGCGCCTGAGCGGCGCGCTCAGCCGAGGATCTCGAACCGCTTCTTGACCGGCTTGGAGACGTTGTTGGCGGTATCGGTCGCCCGCAGCACCACCTCGTAGCGGCCCGGCTTGGCGCGGAAGTGCTTCCAGCGGGCGCCCAGCTTGACGTGGTTGACGCCGATGAACGTGTCCCAGGTCTTGTAGCCGTTGTAGACCCGCTTGCCCTTCGAGTTGAGCCGGTAGTACTCGGCGTCGAGCACGCCGCGGTCGCTGATCTCGGCGCTCAGCGCGACCCCCTTGGTGCCGCGGAAGCGCTGGCTCTTGAGCGCCAGCGAGCCCAGGGTCGGCGGTTTCACGTCGACGTTGAGCGGCGGCTGCGGGCCGGGGTCGGAGTTGGGGTCGCCCGGGGTCGAGGAAACGACCACCTCGCCGCGCACCGAGGCGTGCAGTTTGCACTGGAAGAGGTAGGTGCCCGGGGCCGAGAACTGCAACGTGTAGTTGTCACCGGCCTGGTGCACGGGCGCGTCGGTGCCGGGGTCGGAGTCCCACTGCAGGTCGTTCGCCGAGATCCCGGTGACCGAGTGCGCGAGGTCGGGCCCGAGCCAGTCCCAGGTCACCTTCTCGTTGAGGTTGATCTGGACCTGCGGCTTCGACCAGGCGTAGTTGGCGATCGAGACCCGCGTGTTGGCCGCCTGCGCCGCCGAGGCCAGCAGCACCGTCAGCGCGCAGGCGAGCGCTAGGAGACGAGGTACCAACCGTTCATTCCCTGGTGCAGATGCTGGAAGACGTGGCAGTGGTAGAACCAGCGCCCCGGGTTGTCCTCGACGATCTCGATCCGGAAGGAGTCGGCCGGCCCGAAGGTCTTGTTGTCGACGATGCTGCCGTCGGGTTCTTTCCAGCGGTGCCCGTGCAGGTGGAAGGTGTGGAAGAAGTTGTCGATGCCGTAGACGTGGAAGGCGACCCGCTCGCCGACGTGGGCTTCCAGCGTCGGCGTGTTGCCGGCGTAGGCTTTGCCGTTGACGCAGTAGTAGGTCGCCTTCAGCCCGGTGATCGAGGGGTCCCAGGTGTGGAAGCCGAGGAAGAACTCGCGGTTGGGCCGGGCTTCGCCGCGGGGCCGGATCACCAGCGGGCCGAACAGGCCCTTGAAGACGGGCAGCGGGTCCATAGGACCGTGGTCGTGGTATAGCCAGGTCCCTTCGGTCCCTTCCTGGGCCTCCCAGACGTAGGTGAAGGTGCGGTTGGTCTGGACGAAGCCGCCCGGGTCGGTCCACTTGCCCTTGTAGGCGCCGTCCATCTCGTTCGCGTAGAAGATCCCGTGCGGGTGCATCGTCACCGGCGCCT
>JBFXEM010000172.1:0-5349 GCA_050180135.1 Solirubrobacterales bacterium
CGAGCAGCAGGATCGCCAGCACGAACATCAGCATGCTGGCCGGGATCGCCAGCAGGGCCCCGCGGTAGACGGGCCTGCGCAGCCGCTGTCGCGGCCCGAGCATGCTGGCAGTGATCGCGGCGATGATCAGGATCGCCTCCAGGCCCTCGCGGAAGACGATCAGGGCCGAGTTGGTGATCGTCGTCAGAGCGCTGGCGCCGTCGCCGGTAATCGCCCGCGCGTCGTTCAGCTTCTGGTCGAGGTCGACCCGCGTTTCGCGGATCTCGCTGAGCGGAGCGTTGTCGGCGATCAGGTTGGCGAGGCCCTTGTCGCCGTCGGCGCCGTACCAGATCAATCCCTCGATCTCGAGCGCCAGCTGGGTGTCGAAGGCGCGCAGCTTCAGCTCCGGCCCGAACTCGAAGAAGCCGTACGCGGCGAGCCGCGCCTGCTCGGCCTCCTGGTAGCGGCCGGCCCCGACCGCGGCCTCCAGCTGATCGAGGGAGATCGCGACGAGTTCGTAGTCGGCTTCGTCGCCGCCTTCGCTCCACTCATCGGGCGAGATCCGCTCGACTTCGGCGCTGGCCTTTTCCTGCGCGGCCTCCAGGCTCTCCTGCGAGGCGACGGATCTGCCCTGCTGGGCGTTGTCGACGTCGGCTCTCATCTCCGCGTGGGCGGCTTTGATCCGCGCCACCGCGGCCGGGTCGATTTCCAGCAGGAACGGCTCCAGGTCGGAGAAGGCCGCTTCGACGCCGTCCATGAAGGCGACCGCCTCCTGCACCTCGAAGGGAATCGTCACCCGGCCGTCGCTGGTGCCCTTGTCGAACTCTTTCGGGACCAGCTCTTCGAACCGTTCCAGCTGGCTGGCGCGGTTGATCTGCTCGTCGGGGGTGAGCGGGGCGGCGGTGAAGCCCTCGAGGTCGGCTTCGACCCGCTGGCGGGCGGCTTCGAAGGCCGCGAGGTCGGAGCTAACGCCGGCGGCGGCGAGGCGGACGAAGTCGCGGTCGGTGGCGCGCCGTTCGGCGTTGCCGCGCTGCTCTCCGTACTCGGGGGCAATCGCCCGCCAGTAGCCGAGCACGATCGCCGCGGTTTCGGCGAAGCGCCCGTCGAAGTCGCGCTCGGCGGCCTGCTGGGCTTCGTCGAGGTTGGTCAGCAGGCGCGCTTGGAAGGTGTCGAAGAGGTCCTTCTTGACCTGCAGCGCCGCATCGTGCGGGCTGATTTCCTTGGCCGCCAGTTCCGCCAGGGCAGCGGTGCCGTTCACGCCCGGACGGGTGAACCGAGTGGTCTTGCGGAAGTCGCGGATCTGCATCCAGGTCCGCGCTTTCGCCGCGTTCCCGGCGGCCGCGGCATCGACGGCGACCGCGAGAGCGCCACGGCGCAGCGCGGCGACGATCTCACCGCGGGCGCTGGCCAGTCCGACTTCGTCGAGCTGGTTCATCGCGGCACGTGCCCCGCGCAGGGCACGTTCGATCTCCTTCAGGTCCATCGCGGCGCTGGCGGCAAGGCCGCGGCGCAGCTCGCCGCCGAGCTGGGCTTCGGCGCGGTCGACCGCGCCGTCGTCGCGTTCGCCGAAGAGCAGCTGGGTCTGGGCCTCGAACAGCTCGGCGCGGATCTGGTCGGCCGCCTGCCAGGGCGGGGCCGAGGCGGCCCCGGCCGGCGCGGCGAAGGCGGCCAGGGTCAGCGCCGCGAAGACGATCGCGGCGATGACCCCGTGGCCGGTCCGGCGGTTGACTCGTGTCGTCGTCTGGACCGCCCCCTTCCTAGCTTTCCTGCAGTTCGATGTCGAGTTCGTTCGCCGCCTGCGTCACCTGGCCGGCGATCGCCTCGGCCTGCGACTGGGCCTGGGCGCCGAGCGCGTCGGCCTGCTTGGCGGTGAATTTCTCCCCGTCGACCTCGCGGTCGCGGAGGTCGGCGGCGAAGGCCACCAGGCTTTCCAGCTCTTTCTTGGTCTGGGTCGCCTGCTGGGCGTTGGCGCTGGCGATCTCCGGCTCCATCCCGTTGTAGGTGACGAGGATGCCGCCGAGGATGTCGGCGATGTCCGAGAGGCGCGAGGTGGCGACGAAGCCGAGTTCGTCGGCGCCTTCACCGGCGATGAAGCGGGAGTTTTTCCACGCTTCGAAGTACTCGCTCATGGTCGGGGTCATGATCACGATCGAGGTCAGGGCATCGGACGGCGTCGGTTCGAACTCCTGCGCGTCTTCGTTCAGTTCGGTCGCCTGCTTGGCGAACTCGTCGAGCGTCGCCTTGTAGATGTTCGCGTCGGGCAGGCCCTCGCCGAACTCCACCTCGCCGCTGCCGTCGACGTCGCCCTCGACGCCCTTGGCGAGCAGGTCGGGGTTGGTCCCGTACAGCGCGGTCTCGGTCAGGAAGAAGAGGTTGCCCGGCTGTTTGAGCGTCTCGCCGTTCGGGGTTTCCAGGTTGAAGGAGACGGCGTCTTCGGGGGTGGAGGCATCCGAGCCGGCGTCGATGTCGACGTCGAAGTGGGCCAGTCGCGGCACGCCCGCGACGATCCCCTCCATCTGCTCGTAGGCCGGGTTGGCGACGACGAAGATGTCCTTGGAGTCGGCGAGGATCTCGGCGACTTCGTCCCCGTGCTCTTCAAGCAGGCGGTCGTAGTCGAAGTCGACGGATTTGGCGAGGGCGTAGTACTCGTCAGCCTTCTCCTGCAGCAGCCCGACCTGCGCTTCGAGGTCGGCGGAGTGGTCGGTGAGGTAGGTCTTCACCGGGGCCAGGTCCGCCTGTCCGACCGCGGCGCTGATCTCCTCGCTGCTGTCGCCGCCGCAGCCTGCGACGATCGCCGCGGCCAGCGCCAGGGCGAGGACCAACGCCGGCTTTGCTCTGAGCTTCATCGGGTCGAATGCCTCCTGAGTTAGGGGAGCCTACTGAGGGCTCCCTAATTTGCCTAGGTTAGGGCACCCTAAAGGAATCCGAGCCTTCGGGTCGGGATTGTGGGCAGGCGGCGGACTCCACTCGGGACAACCCGGCTCGGCGTATTTCCTCCAGCCGTCTAAACACAGCTTGGCGAGCCGAATTTACGGTGGCTATCGAATCGCCAAACCCGCGACCGCCGCAGCGTGCGCTGCGGCGGCATAGGAGGAAAATCAATGAAAAAGAGGCTCTTGATCGCAGCCCCGGCGGCCGTGATTGCCTCGCTCGTGCTGCCAGGGCTCGCCCTTGGTGCCGAAGCGGAACCGATATTGGACACGCCGGAAGCGAGCATCAACGCGATGTGGGTCATCGTCGCGGCCTGCCTCGTGATGTTCATGCAGGCGGGCTTCCTGCTCTTGGAGGTCGGCTTCTCCAGGGCCAAGAACGCTGGTGCCGGTGTCGCGAAGATCCTGATGAACTTCTCGATCGCCTCGCTCTGTTACTGGGCGTGCGGATTCGCCTTCGCCTTCGGTGGCAGCGGTGAATTCATCGGGGAACACGGGTTCTTCCTGAACGTCGGCTCGTCGATCGAACAGGCTGGGGAAAGCATCCCGTTCGTGGCCACGTACTCGATCAGCCCGGCCGCGTTCATGTTCTTCCAGTTCGTGTTCTGCGCCGTCTCGCTGGCAATCGTCTGGGGCGCCACGCTCGAGCGGATCAAGTTCAGCGCCTACATCATCTACGCGATCATCTTCAGCGCCGTGCTGTACCCGATCCTGTCCCACTGGATCTTCGGTGGTGGCTGGCTGCAGGTCAACGTCGGGATGCAGGACTTCGCCGGATCGACGGTGGTCCACCTGATCGGCGCGACCGGTGCCTTCGCGGCCCTGCTGCTGCTTGGCCCGCGCATCGGCAAGTACACGAAAGACGGCAAACCACGGGCGATTCCCGGCCACTCGATGCCGCTGGTCGGTCTCGGTGTCCTGATCCTGTGGCTCGGCTGGTTCGGTTTCAACCCCGGTTCGACCCTGGGCGCGATCGGTGGCCGCTTCGCCGAAGTCGTGGTCGTCACCAACCTCGCCGCCGCCGCCGGCGTGATCGCTGCCGTTGCGGTGATGTGGCTGCTCTCGAAAACGATCGACATCGGGATGGCCGGCAACGGCGCGATCGCGGGTCTGGTGGCGATCACCGCTCCCTCCGGTTACGTCGAGTACTGGGCGGCCCCGATCATCGGCGCGGTCGCCGGCGTGATCGTGGTCCTCGGTGTCGTCGCGATCGAGAAGATCATCGACGACCCGGTCGGTGCCACCTCGGCGCACGGCCTCGCCGGTATCTGGGGCACCCTGTCATGCGGGATCTTCACCTCTCCCCGCTTGGCCGAATTCAACGAAGTCGGTGACCCTGGCCTCTGGTACAGCGGCTCGCTGCACCAGCTCGGCGCCCAGGCGCTGGGTGTTGGAGTCGCGTTCGGATGCGTGTTCATCGTCTCCTACGCGATCTTCGCTCTCCTCAAGTACACGATCGGAATTCGTGTCACCGCCGAGGAGGAGGACGCCGGTCTCGACATCTCCGAGCACGGGATGTACGGATACCCGGAGCAGTTCATTCCGCAGCCCGAGTACTCGACGGGACTGGCGTTCGGTAGCGGACTGCCACCGTCAACTCCCGCTGCTCCTGTCAGCCCGATGTCCACGACCGAGTCCTAGGAGGGCCTGGACGCATGAAAAAGATAGAGGCGTTCATCCGCCACGAGGCGTTCGAGCCGATCCGGGCCGAGTTGCTCGACAAGGGATTCCCGTCCCTGTCGATCCTCGAGGCCAAGGGCTCGGGGCGCCAGAAAGGCATCGTCGAGCGCTACCGCGGCTCGACCCTCACCGTCAACGTCCGGCCGAAGATCAAGCTGGAGGTCGTGGTCGAGGACAAAGACAAGGACGTTGTCGTCGAAACCATCCTCAAACACGCTCGCACGGGCGAGGTCGGCGACGGCAAGATCTTCGTCCTGCCGGTCGAGGAGGCGATTCGCATTCGCACCGGCGAGGACGGAATGGAGGTCCTGCAGCTGCACGAGGAGTCGGAAACGCCCTCCTGACGCGCAGTCGCAAGACGAGGTGCTTACGAGCGGGGCGGCCTTGGCCGCCCCGCTCGTCGTTTATCCACCCCTGCGGTTAGCCTCGTCGCGATGGCCGACGAGCGCATATCGCTGAGTGAGGCGGCACGGCGCTCGGGAGTTCCCGCGTCGACCCTCAAACGCTGGGCGCAGGAGCGGATCGTGCCGGTCCGCCGTGGCCGCTGGACCGCGACGGCGGCGGCCCAGGCCCGGGTCGTGGCGCGGATGCGGGATCGCGGCTACTCCCTGGAGGACCTCAAGAGCGCCGGTCGCGAGGGCAAACTCGCCTTCGCCTTCGCCGAGGAGCTCTTCTCCGAGGGCGAAGGGGAAGTCACGGTGGAGATGATCGCCCGTGACACCGGCCTCGAGTCGGAGCTGATCGAGCGCATCCTGGCGAT
>JBFXEM010000173.1:0-5327 GCA_050180135.1 Solirubrobacterales bacterium
ACCGAGGCGACCGCGAAGAACAAAGGCCCGGAGGGGACCGAGGTGACGGTCGGGGTCCTCGACGCCAAGACCGACGAGGTGCGACAGGAGACGATGGTGCGGGCCGAGGTCTCGCTCCCACACGTCAGCAGCCGGGTCCAGGAGGTCGGCGGCCACAAGCTCGGCTACGTGCGGCTGCTCAGCTTCAGCCGCGGCTCCGCGGCGTTGCTCGCCGACGCCGTGCGCAAGGTCCAGGACGAAGGCGCGGAAGGAATCGTGCTCGACCTGCGCGGCAACCCGGGCGGGCTGCTCGACGAAGCGGTGCAAGGCGCCAGCGTCTTCCTGCCCGAGGGCGAGGTCGTGGTCTCGACCGACTCCCGCAGCCAGGGCCACAGTGTCCACAAGACCAGCGGCGGCAACCTGCCGGCGCTGCCGATGGTCGTCCTGATCGACGGCGGCACCGCCTCCGCGGCCGAGATCCTCACCGCCGCCCTGGCCGACAACGGCGACGCCGAGGTGGTCGGCACCACCTCCTACGGCAAGGGCGTCTTCCAGGAGGAGCGCGACCTCGCCAACGGCGGTGCCCTCAAGCTCACGGTCGGCGAGTACTTCACCCCCGACGGCGTCAACCTGGCCGAAAGCAATGGCATCCACCCCGACGTCAAGGCGAGCGATGACCCGCGCACGCCCGCCGACGAGGCCGTGCGGCGCTCCTTCGGGGTTCTCGCGCCCCAGGTCGGCGGGTGAGCGGCCGCCGCCAGCGCAGCGCTCCGCGCCGGCGCGGGGGCCAGCCGCGGGGCAAGCGCCGCGAGGAGAAGCCGAGCGCACGCGATGCGGTGGAGGCGTTGCTGCGCGAGCAGCTCGGCTTCCGCGGTTTCAGCGCCGGCCTCGAGGCCGAGGCGGGGCGCGTGGCCGAGGCGGCCGAGCACGAGCCAGGTGCCCGCCGCGACCTCACCGCGCTGCAGACCTTCACCGTCGACCCGGCGACGGCACGCGACTTCGACGACGCCGTCTCCGCTCAGCGCGAGGGCGACGGCGCACGCGTCTGGATCCACATCGCCGACGTCGCCGCCCACGTGCGGCCGGGCTCGCCACTGGACCTCGAGGCGCGGCGTCGCGCCAACAGCACCTACGTCCCGGGCACGGTCGAGCCGATGCTGCCGCACGCGCTCAGCAGCGACGCCTGCAGTCTCTCGCCGGGGGTCGAGCGGCTGGCGGTGACCGCCGAGATCGAGCTCGGGCCCGGCGCCGTGCCGAAGCGGACCCGCTTCTACCGCAGCCGCATTCGCTCCGACGCGCGGCTCGACTACGACCAGCTCGACGCGATCTTCGCCGGCCGCGCCGAGGCGCCGGAGCCGGTCGCCGAACCGCTGCGGGCGGCCCGCGACGTCGCGGCGGCGCTCGGCGAGCACCGGGGGCTGACCAGCCTCGACGTCGAATCGGTCGAGCCCGAGTTCCGCTTCGACGCCGCCGGCAACGTCACCGGCGCCGCCGGCGTCCACCAGACCGAGGCGCACCGGTTGATCGAGCGGCTGATGATCCTCACCAACGAGCAGGTGGCGGAGCTGCTGGCGCGCAAGCAGGTGCCGGCGATCTACCGCGTCCACGCCCAGCCCGACCCGACCCGGATCGAACGCCTGCTCGAGCAGCTGGCGGCGCTCGGCGTGCCGACCCCGCCGCTCGGGCACGGGCTCTCGGCCCAGGCGGCGGGGGAGATGGCCGCCGCGGCGAGCAAGCTGGCCCGGCGCGAGGCGGCGCGGCGCGGGCACGGTCGCGAGGCGTATACCTCGCTGGTGCTCCGTTCCCTCAAGCAGGCCCTCTACAGCGAGCGCAACAGCGGCCACGCCGGCCTCGGCAGCGCCGCCTACACCCACTTCACCTCGCCGATCCGTCGCTACCCGGACCTGATCGTGCACCGGGCCCTGCTGGCGGTGCTGGGGGAGGGGGAGAAGGCGCCGCGGCTGGCCGAGGCGCGCGACGTCGCCGCCGACTGTTCGGCCCGCGAGCGCGAGTCGGCGAAGATCGAGCACGAGGCCGACGACGTCTGCGCCGCCTACCTGCTCGAACGCGAGCTCGGCGAGCGCGGCCTCGACGCCCGCTTCGAGGGCGAGATCTCGGGCGTGATCCGGGCCGGCGCCTTCGTCTCCTTCGGCGGCGAGCTCGGCGACGTCTACGAGGGCATGCTGCCGGCGCGGACGCTGCCGGGCGAGCGTTACGAGCTCGACCGGGCTGAGGTGAAGCTGGAGACGAAGGGCTCGGGTCCTACTCTTCGCCTTGGCGATCCGATATCTGTCCGGGTCACCGGCGTCGACTCGGCCCGCGGCCGGGTCGACCTGGAGCTGGTCAGGAGCTGAGATGGCGAAGAAGCAGAAGAAGAAACGCGAGCCGGCCTCGGGTGACGTCGTCACCAACCGCCGCGCGCGCCACAAATTCGAATGGGTCGAGAAGATGGAGGCGGGGATCGTCCTCAGCGGCTCCGAGGTGAAGGCGCTGCGCAGCGGCCAGGCGCAGATGACCGACGCCTACGCGGTCGTCGACGACGGCGAGGTTTGGCTCCGCAAGCTGCATATCCCGCCCTATGAGTTCTCCGCGGTCGACGCGCACGAAGCCGAGCGCCCACGCAAGCTGCTCCTGCACCGAGCCGAGATCGAGCGACTGATCGGGAAAACCGCCCAGAAAGGGCTGACCCTGATTCCGACCCGGATCTACTTCAAAGGGCCGCGGGCGAAGGTCGAGCTGGCGCTGGCGCGGGGCAAGGAGGGGCGGGACCGCCGCCGCGAGATCGCCGACCGCGACGTCCGCCGTGAGGTCGAACGCGACTTCAAGGGCCGGATGCGCTGATCGGGCGCAAGCGCTTGAAACAGCCGCATTACATGCAAGGATGCAGGGGAATGAGGAACCGAACGCTTTTCACGACCTGCCTGGCTGCCCTCACCTCACTGGCCGTCGTGGCCCCGGCCCACGCGCAGGCGGAATCGTTCCCCGAAAAGGCGAGCGACTACGTCAGCGACCACACCGGTCTGTTCGTCGGCGCGCTGCTGATCGCGATCCTGCTCCTGCTGCTGGTCGTCAGTGTCAACCAGAGGCGCAACAAGGAGAAAGAGAAGAAAGGACCGGGGCCGACTGCCGCCGCGCCGCCCGCGGGCTCGACGCCGCCGCCTGGGGCGCCGCCCGCCGCCGCGGAGACCGCGGCGATGCCCGCCGTCGCTCCAGTCGCGTCTGCGGCAGCCGTCGCCGGTCAGGCTCCACCGCCCCCGGGGCCTCCGCCTGCAGTGCCGGCGGCGCCCGGGGCGCCGCCGACCGCGACCGCGCCGGTCCCCGGCATTCCCGAGAGCGCCAAGGACCGGCGCCGCCGCGAACGCGACGAAAAGCGCGAGGGCCGACGGCAGGAGGTCAAACGCCGCAAGGACGAGCGGGCCGCCAAGCGCGCCCAGAAGCGCTACAAGCCCTCGGCGACCGAGAGCGCGGCCACGACCGCTGGTGTCGCCGCCGCTGGCGCCGGCGCCGCCGCCGCGCCCGAGCCGCCCCCGGCGCCGCCCGTCAAGCAGAAGACTTTCTTCGGGATCAAGTACGGAGGCGGCAAGCAGAAGCGAGAAGCGGCGATCGCCGAGCAACGCCTGGCCGCCGCCCGCGCCGCGCAGCAACGCGAGCAGGCGCAGGCGACCGGTTCGATGCCGGCGGTGCCCGCGCCCGCGCAGCCTCCCAGCCCCGCCGAGACGGCGCCGCTTCCCGCGGTGCCGCCGCCGGTCGGCAGCGCTTTGCCTCCGGCCCCGTCGGAGTACGACCCGGTCGCGGCCGAACAGCGGGTGCGGGAGAAGGTCGAGCAGGTTCGCTTCGAGGAGCAGCGCATCCGCGCCGAGGCCGATCGCCGCATGGCCGAGGCCGAGCGCCTGCAGGCCGAGAGTGGGGAGGCGCGCCTCGCCGCCGCCGCTCCTGCCGCTGACCTGCACACCGCCGAGCAGCAGATCGAAGCGTCGCGAGCCGCCCGCGAGCGCGAGATGGCGGCGGCCGAGGAGCGCCTGCGCGAGATCGACGAGCGGACCAAAGCCGCCGAACGGCGCGCCGCCGAGGCGCAGCGGCTGGAATCGCTGAAAGCCGAGGAAGACGCCCGGGCCCAGCGCCTGGCCGAGATGCAGCGCACCGTCGCCGAGGCCGAGGAGCGCGCCCGCGAGGCCGAGCGACGCGCGATCGAGGCCGAGCAGGCCGTTGTCCGCTCCGTCCAGGGCGATACCTCCGCCACCGGCTTCGCGGCCGTGCCGCCGCCGGCGCCGCCGGCGTCAGCATTCGAGGCTTCGGCTCCGCCACCGCCCGGACCGGCCTTCGAGGCATCGACCCCGCCACCGCCCGCACCGGCCTTCGAGGCGCCGGCGCCGCCCGCCCCTGCGCCGGTACCGCCTGCGCCCGAGCCGGCTCCGCCCCCGCCACCGGAGCCAGTTCCGCCTCCGGCCCCGCAGCCGGTCCCGCCCGCGCCCGATCCCTCGCCGCCGCCCCCAGGCCCGCCCGCGCCGCCTCCCGCTCCGCCGAGCCCGCCCCCGGCGCCTGGTCCGCCGCCGCCCGCCCCGGAGCCCCCGGCTCCCGAGCCGTGGTCGCCGCCGCCCAGCCCGGTGCAGCCGCCCCCGCCCGCGGCCGCGGCGTCGGGCGAGCAGATCAATCTCAACTCGGTCACCTTCGAGCAGCTGCGCGCCAACGACCTTTCGGTTACCCAGGCAACCCGCCTGCTCGCCCACCGCGAGCGCATGGGCGGCTTCAAATCCGTCGACGACCTCGACGCTGTCGACGGGTTTCCGGCGGAAGTGCTGGCCGGTCTCAAGAGCCGCGCCACCGTCTGAACCTCGGGGCCTGCGGCGCTCCCCCTCCCCCTCGACCTCGGGCCGGGAGGGACGGTGGGGGTGTCCTCCTAGCTTCGCTGGATTTTTCGCCCCGAACAACAGCAAGCTCTCGAGGACGGACAAGCGAAAAATTAACGCCGCTCGTACGGAGGACACCCCCACCGTCCCTGACGATTCGAGATCAGGTTGAGCTGACGGGAAAGACGACCAGGGTTCATTCGAATCAAAGAGATCGCCCAGGGTTCGGGCCTCTGCAAAGGAAGAGATCGCCCCAGGGACGGGGACTCTCTCTCGTGAGGTCGCAGTTGACCGCGCTATACGGGGTCAATCGCGACCTCACGGATCACCAGCACCCCCCGAACCCTTGGGATCTATCTCAAAGCAGAGGACTGAACCCTGAGATCTATAGAGAGATGCGGGCGAACGAACCCTGGGAGCTATCTAGAGAGATCAGCGACCGAACCCTGGGAGCTATCTGGCTAGACGAACGAGCCCTGGGAGCTAAGAAGAATTCGGGAG
>JBFXEM010000174.1:0-5323 GCA_050180135.1 Solirubrobacterales bacterium
ATGAGCGACTAACTCGACACGGCGAAATCAGCCGCCGGCGATTTCCACCGTCCGCGAGGTGGCGGCAAGGCACTTGTAGATCGGGCCCGCCGTCGCCTGGGTGATCGGCTTCACTTCGGCGTAGACCTTGGCGGGGATCGTGATGTTTTCGTTCAGCGCGTCGAGGTCTGCCTTCCAGTTGCCGTTCGGCTTCGACTTGCTGCGGCTGAGGACGCCGTTGCCCTTCTGCTTGAGGACGACGGTCCGTTCCCCGATGCAGTTGGAGTTGGCCGACTTGACCTTGCCCTGGTAGCCGCTCGCGCCGAGCGTGATTTCGGATTTGACCTTGACCGTCTCTCCCGGGCCGGCGGCCGTTACCACCGGTACCGCCACGGCCAGCGCAGCGACGAGCGCCACGGCCGAGGCCACAACTCGATTCCTCTTCTTCATCCAGGTTCTCCTTCTCGGGATTTGCCGCGCCGCTTGCCGGACAGCGCCGCGGCAGCCTAGATGATCGCCACGCATCACAATCACCTGTGGATGGCTCCTACGCAGGAAATACCCAGCCCCGCGATCGTGCTCGCCGGGCTGCGCCGCGACTTCGGCGACCGCGCCGCCCTCGACGGGGTCGGGCTCGAGCTCGCCGCCGGCGAGACCCTGGTCGTGCTCGGCCCCAACGGCGCCGGCAAGACGACGCTGCTGCGGATCCTGGCGACGCTGCTGCGCCCGAGCGGCGGCGAGGCCACGGTGCTGGGCTGCGCCCTGCCGCGCGAGGCCTGGAAGCTGCGCGGGCGGATCGGCTACCTCGGCCACGAACCGCTGCTCTACCGCGACCTCTCCGGGCGCGAGAACCTGCGCTTCCACGCCCGCCTGCACGGGCTCGAGGGCGAGGCCGCGGAGGCGCGGATCACCGAGGTGCTGGCGGCGGCGGAGATGGACCGCCGCGGCGACGACCGTGTGGTCGAGCTCTCGGCCGGGATGCGCCAGCGGCTGGCGATCTGCCGCTGCGTCCTGCACCGGCCGGCGCTGCTGCTGCTCGACGAGCCCGACTCCAACCTCGACGCCGAAGGGCGCGAGCTGGCCCGCGGCCTGATCGGCCCTCACAGCGGCGCCACCCGGGTCGTCGTCACCCACGATCCCGACCGCTTCCTGCCCGAGGCCGACCAGGTGCTGAGGCTGGGGATCGACGAGCGGGCGGCGGTCGCGTGACCCCCTCGCGGGCCGCCTTCGCGGCGATCCTCGGCAAGGACCTGCGCTCGGAGCTGCGCACCCTGCAGTCGCTGCCGGCGATGGCGATCTTCGCCGTCACCACCTTCGTCATCTTCCGCTTCGGGCTCGACCGCACCCAGCTCTCCGGCGACCTCGCCTCCGGCGTGCTCTGGGCAACGCTGCTGTTCGCCGCCGTGCTCGGGATCAACCGCCTCTTCGTCAGCGAGCGCGAGGAGGGCGGCTTCGACGCGATCCGGCTCGCCCCGATCGACCGCAGCGTCCTCTTCGCCGCCAAGGCGACGGCGCTGGTGATCTACCTGCTGGTGCTGGAGGCGATCACGGTGCCGATCTTCGCCCTCTTCTTCCTCGACTCGGCGGCGGCGCTGGGACCGCTGCTGGCGGTGCTGGTGCTGGCCGACCTCGGCCTCGCCGCGACCGGCACCCTGATCTCCTCGATGGCGGTCAACTCGCGGGCCCGCGACCTGCTGGTGCCGCTCATCCTCCTGCCCCTGGTGGTGCCGTTGATGATCGCCGCGACCGGCGCCACCGACCCCCTGCTGGCCGTGGGCGGTCCCGGCTACGAGCGCTTCGGAACCTGGCTGATGGTCCTCGGCCTATACGATCTGATTTTCGTCTTGCTCGGCTACGCGGTGTTCGACTTCCTCCTGGAGGACTGAACCCGGCCGGGCCACCCAACCTCCCTGACGGCATGTACGGCAAAGGACTGAGACCACTCTCCATCGCCACCGTGGCGATGCTCGCCCTTTCGCTTTCGCTGGTCTTCTTCTACGCCCCGCTCGACGCCGACCAGGGCTTCATCCAGAAGATCTTCTACATCCACGTGCCGCTGGCGATCGTGGCGCTGGTCGGGTTCATCGTCGGCGGCGTCTTCGCGATCGCCCACCTGCGCAGCGGCAACAGCAAGTGGGACGCCTACTCCTACGTCGCGATCCACATGTCGGTGATCTTCGGCGTCGCCGTCCTGATCACCGGCGCGATCTGGGCCAAGGCCTCCTGGGGGCACTGGTGGGTCTGGGACGAGCCGACCCTGGTCAGCTTCCTGATCGTCTTCCTGCTCTACGCCACCTACTACCCGTTCCGCTACGCGATCGAGGACCGCGACCGCCAGGCGCGCTACGCCTCCGTCTTCGCCGTCGCCGCCGGCGCCTTCGTGCCGCTCAACTTCATGGCCGTGCGGATGGCCGAGCAGCTCGTGCACCCGCGCGTCTTCGCCACCTCCAGCGGTGGCCTGCCGGGGGAGATGATGCTGACCTTCCTCGCCAGCCTGCTCGCGATGGCGCTGCTCTGGGTGACCCTGGTCAAGTTCGAGCTGGCCGCCAAGAGCACCTCCGGCCAGGTCAAGCGCCTGCGCCGCGCGCTCGACGCGCCGGGCGCCACCAACCGTTCGCGGATCGCGCCCGAGGTCAGCTGATGCTCGCCCTGCTCGCCGCCACCCCGGCGCTGCCGCTCGACGAGGCCGGCAAGTACGTCGCCGGGGCCTACGTGGTCTTCGTCGTGCTGCTCGTCGTCTACGTCGCGATCATGGCCTCGAAACTGCAGCGGATCGAGCGGGAACTGCGAGAGGTGGCGAGCTTCGCCGAGGAGCGCAAAGCCGAGCAGGAGAAGGTCGGCGCCTGATGTCCGAGCTGCTCTGCCTCGGCGTCTCCCACAAGACCGCGCCGCTGGATCTGCGCGAGCGCCTCTCGCTGACCGAGGGCAGCGCCGTCAGCGCCCTGCGCGAGCTGACCTCGGCGGCCGGGATCCACGAGGCGGCGGCAATTTCAACCTGCAACAGGACTGAGCTCTACCTGATCGTCTCCGACCCGGTCGAGGCCGAGTCGACGGCGCTCGGCGTGCTCACCCGCCAGGCCGGAACGCGGCCGACCGAGCTGATGGGCCACCTCTACTCGCTGCGCTCCAGCGACGCCTCGCGGCACCTGATGCGGGTCACGGCCGGGCTCGACTCGATGATCGTCGGCGAGGCCGAGATCCAGGGCCAGGTCAAACGCGCCTACGAGCTGGCGCTGGTCGAGGGCGCCACCGGCCCGATCCTCAACCGCCTCTTCCGCGGCGCCCTCGCCGCCGGCGGCCGCGCCCGCGAGGAGACCGGGATCAGCGAGAAGGGCGTATCGATACCGTCCGTCGCGGTTGAGCTGGCACGCCGCTCGCTCGGCGACCTCGCCGACCGCCGGGTGCTGATGGTCGGCGCCGGCGAGACCGCCGAGCTGGTCGCCCGCGCCCTCGTCGCCCGCGGCGTCCACACCGTCTTCGTCGCCAACCGACACTACGACCGCGCGATCGGCCTCGCCCAGGTGTTCGACGGCACCGCCGTCCGCTTCGAGGACCTGCCCGAGCAGCTCGAGCAGGCCGACATCGTCGTCTCCGCGACCAACTCGCCGCACCACATCATCGAGCGCGACGGCCTCGAACAGGTGATGGCGACGCGACCGCGGCGTCCGCTGATGGCGATCGACATCGCCGTGCCGCGCGACATCGAACCCGAGTGCCGCGAGGTCCCCGGGGTCAGCGTCTTCGACATCGACGACGTCCAGCAGATCGTCGAACGCAACGCCTCCGGCCGCGAGGCCGAGGCCAAGCACGCCGAGCTGATCATCGAGGCCGAGCTCGACCGCTTCGAGCGCTGGCTCGCCTCGCTGGCGGTGGTGCCGACGATCGCGGCGCTGCGCCAGCGCGGCGACGAGGTGGTCAGCCGGGTCCTGGCCGAGAACGAGAGCCGCTGGGAGAACCTCGGTGAGGCCGACCGCGAGCGGATGGAAGCGATGGCGAAGGCGATCGCCTCGCGGCTGCTGCACGAGCCGACGCTGCGGGTGCGGCGGGCGGCCGGCGAGGAGGACGCCCACTTCCTGCTCGGGGCCTTGCGCGAACTGTTCGGGGTGGACGTGCAGAACGCGCCGGAGGTCGAAGCGCCGGGGAAGGTCACCGAGTTGCGGAGGAGCGATCCCGGTAGGGGTTCCGCTTAACTTTTTCGAGATCGTTCCCCGGCCGTCCGAGATTCGCCCTCGCGAAAAAGTGCAAGACGCTTCACCCCTACCGGGATCGCTCCTCTGAAAGCGCGACACCATTCACCGATGATTCGAATCGCTACTCGTGGCAGCAAGTTGGCCCTGACGCAGGCGGGGTGGGTTGGCGAGCTGTTGGGTGGGGCGGAGTTGGTGGAGGCGACTTACAGCGGGGAGCTGGGTGACAAGTCGCGGTTCGTGCGGGGGGTCGAAGAGGCGCTGCTGGCGGGAGAGGCGGAGGTCGGGGTGCACTCCGCGAAGGACCTGCCGGGGGAGCTGGCGGGGGGGCTGGAGATCGCTGCGGTGCCTGAGCGCGAGGACCCGGCGGATGCCTGGATCGGGGCTGGCTCCTCGCTTGCCGACGTCCCGGAGGGCGCCCGGGTCGGCACCGCCAGCCTGCGCCGCCGCGCCCAGCTGCTCGCCGCCCGGCCCGACCTGCGGGTCGAGGAGCTGCACGGCAACGTCGACACCCGCCTGCGCAAGCTGGCCGAGGGCGAGCTCGACGCGATCGTGCTCGCGGCCGCCGGGTTGCGCCGGCTCGGGCGCGCCGGTGAGATCGGCTTCACGATCCCGACCGCGGAGATGGTTCCCGCCCCCGGACAGGGGACGCTGGCGCTGCAGATCCGCGCGGGGGACGAGGTGACGCTGGGCTTGGTCGAGGCGGTCACCGACCTCGAGGCGATGCGCGAGCTGACCGCCGAGCGCGCCGCGGTGGCGCCGCTGGGAGCCAGCTGCGCGACCCCGATCGGCGTCCACGCCCGGATCGAAGGCAAGTGGCTCGCGATCGAGGCTTTCGTCGGCCTGCCCGACGGCAGCGAGTGGCTGCGCGACCGCGTCGAAGGCGCGGCCGAGAGCCCCACCGAGCTCGGCCTCGAGCTGGCGCGGCGCCTGCTCAGCGCCGGTGCCGGCGAGCTGCTCGAGCGCGCCGAGACCCTCGGAGGCACCTCATGACCATCGCGTGGTTCCTTTTGGAGCCGACGGGTGCAAAAGGAACCACGCGATGAGTGCGCGGGCCGGAGTGGTGTACCTGGTCGGGGCCGGGCCCGGCGACCCGGGGCTGATGACGGCGCGCTCGCTGGCGCTGATCGCCGCCGCCGACACGATCTATTACGACC
>JBFXEM010000175.1:0-5311 GCA_050180135.1 Solirubrobacterales bacterium
CCGAAACGCGAAGCCGGTCCTCGCGGTCGCCGCGGTCCTCGCGAACGTGGCGGCGGTGGGGGCGACGCGGATCCCGACCGACGCCGGGGTCGGCACCCTGGTCGATTCCGACACCGAGACCTTCGAAGCGACCGAGGACGTCAAGCGGGCCTTCGGCGAAGAACCGGTGGTCGTGCTGGCGCGCGGCGACCTGCCGGAACTGATCCTCACCAACAACATCTTCCGGCTGCTGCGGCTGGAGGGCTGCCTGGCGGGGCGTGTTCCGAAGGGTGGCAAGGCGTTGCCCGGTCCCTGCACCGAACTGGCGGAAATGGAACCGGTCGAGTTCGTCGCCGGCCCCGCCACCTTCCTCAACGAGGCGGTGGTCCAGATCGAGAGCCAGCTGCGCAACCTGGCGGCGCGGGTGCCGTCCGCGCGCTTCCAGGAATTCCTCCTCGCCGTCGCCACCAAGTACGGGATCACCAGCGTCCCCACGCTCGACAACGAACAGTTCGTCGCCACCGTCGTCTTCGACCTCGCCCGCGCCCGCGGCACGCCGAAGGCACGGCTCGCCAACCTCTTCCCGAACAGCCGCACGGCGCAGATCGTCGTCCGCCTCAAGCCCGACCTCAGCGATTCCGAACGCCATCGGGCGCTGGAGCTGATCAAGGCCGCGGTCGCCGAAACGACGCCGCGCAAAGCCTGTGCGGAGAACGGCAAGCCGGCGCCGTGCTTTGAGCTGAACAAGGGCAGCTACGTCGTCTCCGGCGCTCCGGTCGTCGTCGACGGGCTGGCGCGGGCGCTGAAGGACGCACTGCTGCTGCTCTTCGCCGTCGCCGTCGTGGTCATGGCGGCGACCCTGCTGCTGGTCTTCCGCTCCCGCCTGCGGCTGCTGCCGCTGGCGATCGCGCTCGGCGCGGCGGCCCTCACCTTCGGCCTGCTGGGGCTGGTCGGGGGCACCCTGACGATGGCCTCGATCGCCGTCCTGCCGATCCTGATCGGGCTCGCGGTCGACTACGCGATCCAGTTCCAGGCCCGCTACGACGAGGCGCTCGCGGGCGGCGCCAGCGGCGCCGACGCCGCTCGCCAGGCGGCGGCCCGCGGCGGCCCCACCATCGCCATCGCCTGCCTCGCGACCGCCGCCGGCTTCCTCGCCCTTCTGCTCTCCCCGACCCCGATGGTGAGGAGCTTTGGTCTCTTACTCATCGTTGGCGTCGGCATTGCTTTCGTCTTTGCCCTGCTCGCTGGCTCCGCCGCCCTCAGCCTTCGCTCCAACGGCGTCAGCGGGGCTGCGCTCCTCAGGCGGGTGGCAGGGGGGGAGGGTCCGAGAACGGAGGCGAAGCCCCCGCCCGCAGGACCCTCCCCCCCTGACAGGCCCCGCCTGTCGGAGCGTGTTCTCGCTCTTTCGATCGAGCGGAGGGTCGCGGTCCTTGCCGCCGGCCTTGCGCTCGCCGTGGTCGGCTGGGGCGTCGGCACCCAGATCGAGACCGTCTCCGACGTCCGCACGCTGGCGCCGCAGAACATCGAAGCGATCGAAAGCCTCAACGAGCTGCAGGACGCGACCGGGGTCTCCGGCGAGCTCGACGTCAGTATCGAATCCGACGACCTCGCCGACCCGGCGACGATCGAGTGGATGGCCGCCTTCAAGCGCCGGGTCCTGCGCGCGAACGGGTTCGACGGTGAAAATCCCAGTTGCCTGCAAGCGGATATCTGCCCCGGGCCGGCGCTCTCGGACTTCCTCGTCCGTGAAGGCGAGACCCCCACCCGGCGCGGGATCGAGGCGACGCTGGGGGCGCTCTCGCCCTACGCGCTGCGCCAGGTCGCCCCCCTGCAACCCGATGGTCTGCTCGGCGACCAGGCGTTGATCAGCTTCGGAATCCGCGCCCAGTCTCTGCAGGACCAGCAGGCGCTGGTCGACCGGGTCCGCGCCGAGATCGGCGAGCCCGGCACCCCCGGCGGGCCTCCGCCCGGGGTCGAGGTGCGGCTCGCGGGCCTGCCGGTGATCGCCGCCGAATCGGCCTCCGACCTCTCCTCCAGCCGCTACTGGCTCACCCTCGCCGGCCTGATCGCGGTGGCGCTGGTGCTGCTTGTCGCCTACCGCTCGCCGCGGCGGGCGCTGGTGCCGCTGGCCCCGACCGTGCTCGCCACCGGCTGGGCCTCGCTGCTGCTCTGGGCGACCGGGATCCCGCTCAACCCGATGTCGGCGGCGCTGGGGGCGCTGACGATCGCGATCGCCACCGAGTTCGGGGTCATCCTCAGCGGTCGCTTTCACGAGGAGGGCGGCGGCTTCGGCCCGGCACAGCCGGCGCTGCGGCGCGCCTACGCGCGCACCGGGACCGCCGTGCTCGCCTCCGCCGCCACCGCGATCGCCGGCTTCGCGGTGCTGATCGCCAGCGACATCCGCCTGCTGCGGGACTTCGGCTTCGTCACCGTGATCGATCTCGTCGCCGCCCTGCTCGGGGTGATGGTCGTCTTGCCGGCGCTGCTGGTCTGGCTCGAGGAGCGCCGCTAGGTGAAAGACCGCTACTCGATCGCGGTCGGGCTGATCTTCGTCGCCCTGGTCGTCATCGCCGCCGTCAACACGATCGGCGGCGACGGCGGCGAGACCCTCGGCCTCGATCGCTTCGAGGACCGTTGGGCGCTGCCCGAGTTCGCGGTTCCGATCGCCGCGGGCGGGCTCGAAGGAGACGCCAACGTCGCCCAGGACGATTGCGAGCTGGCCGCCGTGCCCTGTCCCGACGACGCCCGCCGCACCCCCGCCTGCCGCATCGAGACCCCAGGCGCCCTGCGCGTCTGCGACCTCTTCGACCTGCCGCTGGTGATCTCGTTTTGGTTCAGCAAAGGCGGCAGCTGCACGGCCCAGCAGGACGTCGTCGACTCCGTCTACGCGCGTTACCGTGGCCGCGTCAACTTCCTCTCGCTGGATATCCGCGACGATCGGAGCGACCTCCGCGAACTGGTCCGCGAACGCGGCTGGAAGATGCCGGTCGGCTACGACCGCGACGGTGCGGTCGGTGGCCTCTACCGGGTCGGCGGCTGTCCGACCTTCGCATACGCCTACCCAGGCGGCATCCTGCAGAGCGCCAGCAGCGGCGAGCTCACCGAGGCGCAGCTGAGCGCCCGGGTCGAGCGCCTGCTGACGGCCACCCGGACCGCCCAGCGGGGATGAAGCCGGCGCCGCGACAGGGCTGGGTCGTCCCCTGGCTGGCCAGCGAATACCCCGGCCTCGCGGTCTCCTGGGTCGAGGTCGAGGGCGGCGCCGGCCGCAGCCCCGAGCCGGTCCGCCGGCACCTGGGCGAGCTCTCCGACCGCATCTACGGCGCCCAGGCGATCCGGCTGCGCGAACGGCCCGTCCCCTGGTCGTATCGCGTCTTCTTCCGCCAGGTCGGCCTCGATCCGGACGTGACCCGCACCCCGGTCGAGCAGCTGATCTTCGAACGTCTCCACGACGGCGGCTTCAAGAGCCAAGGCCTGCCGGCCGACGCACTGACGATCGCCACCGTCGAGACCGGGGTGGCGCTGCGTGCCTTCGATGCCGATCGGCTGGAGGGCAAGCTCTGCATCCGCGGGTCGATGCCCGAGGAGACGCTGGCGGGCGATCCGGTCGCGCTCGACCCGGGCACGCTGATCCTCGCCGACGAGGCCAGCGCGCTGGGGCTGCTGTTCGGCGCCACCGCCGCGCCGGTCGCGGTGGGCAAGGCGACCCGGCGGGTCGCGATCGCCGCAGTTTCCGTCGGGTCGGTACCGCAGCTGGCGATCGAGGAGGCCCTGTGGATGGCGGCGCAGGCCCTCGCCGGCGACTGAGCTCGCCGGTTCGCTTAACCGTTTCCTCGCTTGCGGTCCCGAATCCGTGATCTAGACTCGGTCCGAGGCGTATGCAGGAGCTCCTCGCAAGAGACGGTTGCGCGACGCTCGTCCCGGCGGTCGACGAGCGCCCCGCGCGCGCCCAGCTCCGCGCCCAGATCGCCCGGCTCGAGCTCGAGCTGGCCGGCCTCTTCGGCGAGGCCTTCGGCCGCGTCGAGCTCGACCGTCCCGACTCCGCCGCGGCCCCGCCGCCGCGGGTGCTCGACCTCGGCGACCTGGAGCGGCTGCGCGACCGGCTCGCCGATCGCGTCGCCGCCGCTCGCCAGGCTCTGCGCCGGCGCGGCCAGGAGGAAACCGCCAGCCGCGAGTTGCTGCGGGCGATGCTGGAGCGGCCGGCCGACTACAAGTGGGTGCGGGTGACCCGGGCGGAAATCGGCGAACCGGGTTGCGGCAACTGGCACTCCAAGCCGCGCCTGGGACCGCTCGGGATGCTGATGGGCTGGTGGCAGGTCAAGGTTTCCTCCGGATGCCCGTTAGCCGGGCGGCTTGCGGCCGTTGAGCGCTAAGAAGAAGCCGCAGCAGCCGGCCCGCCGGGTCAAAGCCCCGGACGAGCGCCCGCCCGCCCCCTGGGGCAACTTCCCGCTGGCCGAGCTGGTGATCCTGGCCGGGATCATCGCCCTCGTCTTCGGCGTCGTCGGCCAGGAGGAGAAGGCGATCGGCGCCGGCGTCATCCTCGCCGGGCTCGGCGGCCTCGAGGTCGCGGTCCGCGAGCACTTCGCCGGCTACCGCTCCCACACGACCCTGCTGGCGGGAGCGGTCTTCGTGGTCACGGTCGGGATCGCCTTCTACGTCGCCGGCCAGATCCTCGCGGTGGCGCTGGGGATCGGCGCGGTGACCTTCGCGATCGCCTTCTTCCTGGCGCGCCGCGCATTCCAGCGTGCTTCCGGGGGCCTCAGCTTCCGGATCGGTGGAATGCGCGGCTGAGCAGGGTCTCCTAGGCGGCGGTGACGGCGCTGCGGCCGTTGCCCGTGCGCGAGGCGAGCTCGGTCGCGAGCAGGCGGCGCTGACGCGAAGTCAAGGTGCCGAGCTGCTTGTTCTCGTTCAGCGCCAGCGGCAGCAGGAACTTGCGGGCGCGGGTCCGGCCCCAGCGGCGCTGGCTGGTCAGCAGCTCGGAGATCGTCATGCTTTCGGTCTCCCAGGGGCACTCGGCGACCACATCCGCTGCCTCCAGGTCACCGCGTCCGATCGCTCGCTTCAGCTCGGCGCGAGCGAGGCGGACCGTGTTCGCGCGTTCGAGCGCTCTCATGTGTTGCGGTGCCTCCACCGAAGTTGCCATCGTCGTTGCGGGTGCCATTGCGGCAGCGTCCACTGGTACTCCTCCCTTCAAAGGAATAAAAAATCAACTGGGACTCTCACCAACGAGAGTGGCTCGGGGACCCTGGCCTACCGGACGGGGTGACTCTGTCCGAACTCCCCGGCCGGTTCGTCGGGCGAGGAGGCCAAGCTACGTCGCGGGGGTGGGCGCCGT
>JBFXEM010000176.1:0-5303 GCA_050180135.1 Solirubrobacterales bacterium
CAGGAGCCGGGTGCGACTCAGCGAGCGCGACGGTGGCACCCGGATGGTGATGGAGGCCACCTTCGAGACCCTGGAGGAGATGGAGAAGCTGGCCGAGATGGGCATGGTCGAAGGCATCAAGGAAGCGGTCGGTCAGATGGACGCGCTGCTGGCCGGCTGAGCCGCGAGCGGAGGTCAGTCGTGGCGACGACCGAGAATCATCAGCTTCCGACGGAGAGCTCCGCAGCGCTGGACGAACTGCTCGAGGGTGTAGGCCAGAAAGTCGAGCGCCCCTAGCTTGAGCTGTTCGTGCTGAGCTCTGGCGAGCCTCACCTCGGCGGCGTCGAGGTAGCGCCCGGGGCGCGGGGTGAAGGACCAATCGACGGAGGTTCTGGGCGGGGGCCCCGCCTCTGAGAGGCCTGAATTCTTCTCGCTCACGGTGCGCAACCTATCGGCCGGGATCGACTGAAGCTTGAGAGCGCATTGTTCATTCTTGCTTTCCTGATCATACGAATCAACTAGAAACGAGAGAATTCTTCGAGGAAAGTCCTCGGGTTCCCTTGTGGGCGGCCTCGAACTCGGCGATCTTCGCGTACTCGTAGGCGAGGTAGTAGTGGCGGATGACGGCCACCACCATCGTCGCGGCGGCGAGCGCGAGCTCGACCCGCAGGCCGATCCAGTGGGTCTCGCCGAGATCCTTCACGTGGTTGTAGAAGTAGAACTCGCGGCTGGCCAGTGCGAGGGTGACGATCCCTCCGACGCCGGCGAGCAGCGGCGGCAGCCGCACCACCTCGTTGAGCCTCGTCGGTCGGCGATTTCCGGCGACGGCGGTGAAGCCGAACCCGGCGAGCAGGAGGATCGCGAGACAGTAGGGGGGAAAGCTGCTGATCTTCCAGAGGGCCCCCGCGGCGATCAGCGCCAAGCAGAAGGTCGCGACCAGGTTCCAGCGCGTCCTCGTCAGGACGCGCCGGTAGAGGAACCAGACTGGCGCCTGCGCCTGCAGCCAGCCGACCACGAAGACCATCGCGATCGTGTAGCTGAGCGAGGCATACCAGCCGACGGCGACACCCTTGCCCCAGCCGAACGGCGTCACGCCGGCGAGCGCGAGAGCGGTCGCCACGGAGAGCAGCGCCGAGCCGAGCAAGAGCAGGCGGGTTCCGGAGAGCATGCTCCGCATCAGCGTCCGGTCGCCCTCGCGCAGCGTCCAGACGGACGCGAAGGTCGGCCCGATCAAGAGCACGGCAACAGCGATCGTGAGGTTGATCCGGTTGCGGCCGGGTTTCTCGGGGGGCTCCTCTCGGGGTGCAGCGGTCGCCTCGGCGAGGCCGTAGTAGCGGTCGCAGTTGGGGTTGGTGCGCTTGGCGGCGGTGACCAGGCATTCGAAGCGTCCCTCGGCCGGCGTCAGGTCCTTGATGCTGTGGTGGAAGGCACCCAGGAGGAGGCAGGTGAGCACCGCGACAAGCGCCCATAGCGTCGTCGTCCCTGGCTTCATGCCGATCATCACCCGGCTATAGACCCTTGGCGGGTTGCCGTCGGTAGCGAGACGGATGTGTCCGGCGCGACTGTCCTCGCCCTGGACGAGGACGCGCTCGGACTCCTCCTGATCGAACTCGTCGACGTCGTACCGCTCGGGGTCCCACGCCACCTTGGTCATCTCCCCCGCCCTGACCTCTCTCAAGATCAGCCCGGGCGGCGGCTCGACGCAGAGGTGATAGCTGCGAAACCTGTCGGCCTCGAGCGTCTCCTGAGCGAACTTGACCGGCATCAGGCTGAAGGTCACGAGCAGGCGACCGACAACGGCGGCGGGGTCGAATCCGCGAACCCACCTTTTGACCGGGCGCAGGTCGGCTTTGATCATCTCGTCTTCGTGGCTGCACTCCACTTCGAAGGCCTTGGGCTTACCCTTGATCCGCGGAAAGATCGAGTGCGGCGGTTCGCGGACGGTGCTGTGGCTGACCACGATGCGGTGCTCGCTACCGGCTCGGCCCTGGACGGGAACCCAGAGCAGGAAGTGATCCTCGAGCTTGTTGACGAGCGGCAGCAGCCAAGAGGCGATTTCGGTGCCCTCCACCTGCGCCGCAACCTCGAGCGCGCAGACGCGTGCTTCCAGCGGCGGCATCGTGATCACGTCACCGACGAGGGCGCGGAGTCGGTCGTCGAGGCGGTAACGATCGTCGGGCTGCCCCAACGTTCGCGCGGCTCGCCCCTCGATGCGCGCCAGGGCCTCGATCGTGATCGCCATGTTCTCGCGCCGGGTGGGCACCGGGATCGTTGCCCCGCCACCATCGCTCACGGTGAGGTCGTGGACCGGGGGCTTCTTGCTGAGGAAGGCCGCCGGCAGCAGATACTGGGATCGCGGCACGATGCCCAGGTCCCAGCGTGCATCGGGGATGCTGACGTCCAGCGTCATCAGCCTGACGCCGCGGCGAGGACTGAAGATCTTCACCGTGTCGATGCGGCGGGTCATCGGGAACTCGGGAAGGAGGTACTCCCAGGCGATCCGCTCGCTGCGCGCCGCCGCCTCGGCCGCTCGTTCGCCGGCGACGGCTTCTGGCGCCGGGTTGAGGCCCAGCAGCTTCCGGAGAGAGACGCCGGAGGGACTCATCTGGTGGACCGTTGGCGAGCTGGCCAGAGCATGTATGTGCGTCGCGCCCCCTGCACGGAGCGGGCAACCTACGGCGGGCGCCGGGCCAATGTCAAGAAGAAATCTAAGTACTAACGTGTATGCAAGCGGTGTTGTTTCCTTGCGCTTTCAGGGTCCGGGCGTGGACGAAGGGCTGGACGCGGCCGCGCGGCTTTGTCGAGGAGCAGCCGTGCGGGCTTTCGTTGCGCCGGGAGCCCCAGTAAAAGTAGGAGCCGCCGATGAAGTGGATTCAGGAGGAGATTCAGCTCGCCCCCAGGCCGCGCGGCTTCCACCTGGTCACGGCCGAGGTGCTCGACGCCCTGCCCGACCTGGAGCAGATCTCGGTCGGGATCCTGCACCTGCTGATCGCCCACACCTCGGCCTCGCTGGCGCTGAGCGAGAACGCCTCGCCGGAGGTGCGGCGCGATTTCGAGTCCTGGTTCGACCGCGCCGTGCCCGAAGGCGCCGACTACTGGACGCACACGCTCGAGGGCGCGGACGACATGCCCGCCCATATAAAGGCCGCCCTGCTGGGGCCGTCGCTGACGCTGCCGCTGCGCGGCGGGCGCCCGGTGCTCGGGACCTGGCAGGGCGTCTACCTCTGCGAGCACCGCGACAGCGGTGGCTCGCGCACGCTGGTCGCCACCGCTTGGGGAGAGGCAGCGCAAGGCTGAACGGGTAAAGCTCGCGGTGGCGACCGCCGATGTAGGGCGCATGAACAACTTCCGCCATCGCCTCCGTCGCCACCTGTCCTACGCCAACGTGATGGCCAGCGTCGCCGTCTTCCTCGCCCTTGGCGGGGTCGGCTACGCCGCCACGACCATCAACGGCAACCAGATCAAGAAGGGGACCGTCGGTGCTGGAAAGCTGAAGAGCGGGACCCTGGGCAGCAAGCAGGTGAAGCCCGACGGCCTAACCGGCAGCGTCATCGACGAGTCGACGCTGACGATCGTGCCCTCGGCGCAGAGCGCGAACACGGCCCAGAGCGCGAACACCGCCACGACGGCGAAAACCGCGACCACGGCGACCACCGCCGACCACGCGACCACCGCCGACGATGCGGAAACGGTCGAAGGATTCAGCGCCGAAGACCTCGAGCTTTCCTGCCCCGCCAACACCGGCCTCTACGGCGGCATGTGCTGGGACGAAAACGTCCGGCCGGCCAAGCACTGGCTCGTCGCCGCGGTCGAATGTGGCGACGCCGGCGGCCGCCTTCCCTCCCTCAGCGAGCTGATCGCCTACATCGCCCAGCCCGGCCAGCAGGTGGCTGCGCAGACTTGGTCCGCCGACGTCGCCGACCTCAACCTCGGCAAAGAGGTCGTGCTGACCAGCGACGAGACCTCGCGGTCCAGCAGTGAATCCACGATCACCCCGCTCGGCTACCGCTGCCTCTTCTACCGCACCAACTAACAGCCGCCGGCCGCGGCCCGCTAGGGATTGAAGGCGAGGAAGAGGAAGGCGGCGAAGAGGATCAGGTGGACGCCGCCCTCCTGCAGGGTCGCGCGGCCCGGCAGCAGGGTCAGCGAGCTGACCAGCCCGGTCAGCACCAGCAGGCAGATCTGGGTCGCGCCGAGGCCGAGTACGAGTGGACCCGAGAGCCAGATCGAGGCCAGGGCGATCACCGGGATCGTCAGCCCGATGCTCGCCATCGCCGAGCCGTAGGCGAGGTTGAAGCTGCCCTGGACGCGACCGCGGCGCGAGTTGCGCCAGGCGGTCAGCGTCTCCGGCATCAGCACCAGCAGCGCGATCACCACCCCGACCGCCGACTGCGGCGCGCCGACGGATTTCACCCCATCCTCGATCGCCGCGGAGCTGACCTTGGCGAGACCGACGACCGCGACCAGGGCGCAGACCAGCAGCGCCAGACTGCGCAGGGCCGCCGCCCGCGTCGGCGGCACGTGGTCGTGCTCCGCGTCCTCGGCGGCCTCGGCCGAGAGGAAGAGGCCACGGTGGCGCACGGTCTGCACGAGCAGGAAGAGGCCGTACAGGGCGATCGAGGCGCCGGCGGCGAAGGCGAGCTGCGAGGAGGAGAATTCCGCCCCGGTCTTGCTGGTGGTGAAGGTGGGAAGGACGAGGCTGAGGGTGGCGAGGGTGATCACCGTGGCGAAGGCGGTGGCCGACCCCTCGGCGTTGAAGCTGGCGATGCGTTCGCGCAGGGCGGCGGTGAGGATCGCGAGCCCGACGACGCCGTTGCAGGTGATCATCACCGCGGCGAAGACGGTGTCGCGGGCGAGGGTCTCGGTCTCGTCGCCGCCGGAGACCATCAGGGTGACGATCAGCCCGACCTCGATCACGGTCACGGCCACCGCCAGAACCAGCGACCCGAACGGCTCGCCGACCCGCTCGGCGATCACCTCCGCGTGGTGGACCGCGGCCAGCACGGCGCCGGCGAGGAAGAAGTCGATGAGCACGACCACCACCGTTGCCGGGTGCGAGCCCCAGGTGGCCGCCAGCGCGAGCAGCGCCAGCAGCGGCATCGCGGTGGACCAGTGCTTGAGTGCTCGCTTGGGGATCGAGGCGATTCTAAGGAGGGCGTCCTCCCGCGGTCGCGGCCGGCGTCTGCGCGTAAGCTGCCGCGGATGTGAGGGCGGATCGTCGCGACCGCGGGCACCGTCCTCCTGTTCGCGACCTGCGCCCTGGCCCTCTCGGCCTGCGGGGGTTCGGCCGCCGGCGCCCCCGACGGGCGCCGCTGCAACGGCTC
>JBFXEM010000177.1:0-5268 GCA_050180135.1 Solirubrobacterales bacterium
CGGTCAGGGTTTCGACCTGTTTCGCCATGGTCGTGTTCTCTCCCTCGAGTTGTTCGGTTTCGCCTTCGAGGGTGCCGAGGCGGCCCTGGAGCCCGCGGACGCGGCGGGTCGCCTTGTCGACTGCCTTCTTGACCTCGCGCTTGATTTCGGCGCGGTCTTCGGCGTTCTGCTGGTCGCTTTCTTCCTGGAATTCATTCGCGGCTTCGATCGCGCCGTTGAGTCCGTCGAGTTCTTCCTTGACTTCGGCCGTTGCCTGCTTGGCCACCTTGTTCTCGTCGACGCTTTCGTTCCGCGCTGAGATCGCCAGCACCACGCCGACGACGGCGACCGCGAAGACGATCGCGAAGAGGATCCAAAACCAAGGGCGCGTGTCGCGAATGTCATCCATTTGCGGAAAGCTACCTGCGATTCCCCTATTCGGGGGGTTGACAGCCAGGCAGTGGGGAAACGTAGTGTTTCCCGGCGATGGCGACCATCATCCACTTCGTGGGGAGGGACCAGCTGATGGTCCGTGAGGACGAGTCGGAGGTCGAGGCCGCCTTCGACGAGAGCAACGGACGCCCGATCGCCCTCACCCATCACCGCTCCGGCAGCACCGTCTTCGTCAACCCAGCGCTGATCACCCACTGGCGGGGTCGCGGCCCGCGCAGCGCCTCCGAGCGCCGCCTCGCCGGCGTCACCCGCATTCCCAGCCTGCGCTAGCCGCCGGTCGCGCGCCGCCAGTTCGGGCGCAGGTAGGCCTCTTCGAAGCCAGCCCGCAGGATGTTGCGGTAGCTGTTGGCGGGACGGCCGGCGACCCGTTCGCCGGTCTCGACGAACAGCAGCCGGCAGCCTGCCCCCACCGCGTCGGCGATGCGGCGGTGAAGCAGCGCCAGCTGGCAGCCCTGGCCGCGCGCCGGCTCCAGCGTCGCCGCGACCCCGAACTCGGCGAGGCCGCCGTCGATCAGCATCGCCGCGCAGGCCTGGGCGACGCCGTCGACGCGGGCGACGTAGCAGTGCCAGCCTTCGCGGCCCGGCAGCTCGGCGAAGAAGGCGGCCGCCCAGGCCGGCAGCCCGAACCCGGTGGCGGCGATCATCCCGAACGGCTCCTGCGCGGAGGAGGAGAGCTCGACGACCTCCACTTCCGGCGCCCGGAAGCGGGGCGGGTGCGGGTCGCGGACGAACTTCATCCAGCCGTTGCCGGGGGCGAAGCCGTTGGCGCGCAGCCAGGCTTCGGCCGCTTCGGTCCCGGTCAGCCCGGGGGAGACCGGAACGTAGGGGTCGACGCCGTGGCTTTGCGCCCAGTTGCAGGCGGCGGCGAGCTCGCCGCCCTCGACCGCGCCGGGGGCGGTCGCTCCGAGCACCAGATTCATCATCCCGACATCGGGCAGGTCGCTCACCAGTGACGCCTGCACCGGGCCGAGCCGCCGCAGCTCGATCCCGTGCTCGGCCGCCGCTTCAACGGGAACCGAGTCCCAGATCTCGCGCCAGAAGAGCTGCTCGACCCGGTCCAGCTCGGACGAGTGGTACTCAACGCCGCGGGCGGTTGTGCGATGCGCCATTCACGGCCCAGCATAGGCCCGACCGGGCCGGCCAGAGGGCGTTATCTGTCAGCCTGGGGGCGTGAGCGTCGCCACCCCAAGCTCCGCGTCCGCGAGCCCGGCCACCGAGGTCCCGCGGGACCAGGTGATCGTGCTGTTCGGGGCGACGGGCGATCTCGCCAAGCGCAAGCTCCTGCCGGGAATGTTCCACCTCGCCCAGGTCGGGCTGATGCCGGAGCGCTTCCGCATCGTCGGTACCGCTCGCACGCCGATCGACCTCGAAGAATTCCGCGAGCTGGCGCGCGAGGCGGTCGAGGCCTCGAGCCGGCGCTCGCTCGACCGCGAGGCCTGGGGGCGTTTCGCCGAGTCGCTGCGCTTCGCCTCCGTCGGCGACGGCTTCGACGGGCTCGGCGAGGAGGTGGGCGCCGCCCGCGAGGAGCTCGGCGGCGAGGCCGGGCTTCTGTTCTACCTCTCGCTGCCGCCGCGCGCCGCCGCCGGGACGGTCGAGCAGCTCGGCGAAGCCGGGCTGGGGCATGGTGGGAGCGTGATCACCGAGAAGCCATTCGGGACCGATCTCGACTCGGCCCGCAAGCTCAACGCGCTGCTGCACTCGGTCTTCGACGAGAGCTGCATCTACAGGATCGACCACTACCTCGGCCGCGAGGCCGTGCAGAACCTGCTGGCGCTGCGCTTCGCCAACGGGATGTTCGAGCCGGTCTGGAACCGCAACCACATCGACCACGTTCAGATCGACATCCCGGAGACGCTCTCGATCGAGATGCGTGGGAGTTTCTACGAGCAGACGGGCGCATTCCGCGACATGGTCGTCACGCACCTGTTCCAGGTGCTCGGCTTCGTCGCGATGGAGCCGCCGACCTCGCTGGAGGCAAAGACGCTCGGGCTCGAGCGCGAGAAGGTCTTCGACTCGATGACGCCGCTGCGCCCCGGCGACGTCGTCCGCGGCCAGTACGACGGCTACCGCGAGGAGGACGGGGTCGCCGCCGGCTCCGACACCGAGACCTTCGTCGCGGTCAAGGCGACGGTCGACAACTGGCGCTGGGAGGGGGTCCCCTTCTACCTGCGCAGCGGCAAGCGCATGGCCCAGAACCGCCACCTGCTGACGGTTGCCTTCAAGCAGCCGCCGCGGCGGATGTTCCCGCTCGACTGCGACCAGATCGCCGAGGCCTTCGGCCACGACCACCTCACCTTCGAGCTCGGCGATCCCGGCAGCATCTCCGCCTCCTTCCTCGCCAAGGTCCCGGGGCCGAGGATCGAGCTGGGCGAGGCCCACATGCGCTTCAGCTACGCCGACACCTTCGGCGGCCAGCAGCAGTCGCTGGACCCCTACGAGCGCCTGATCCACGACGTGATGATGGGCGACCGCCTGCTCTTCACCAGCTCCGAGGCGATCGAGCGCCTCTGGGAGATCTCGACTCCGGTCCTCGAGGACCCGCCGCCGGCGATCGTCTACGAGCCTAGTTCCTGGGGGCCAACCGAGTCCGAAGCCCTGATCGCCCCGCGCCGCTGGCACCTTCCCTCAGACCACGTCTGAGGACGGAAAAGGGCCCCGGTTAAGGGGCCCCTTGTTTCCGAAGGACGTACCACCAGAGAGTTTGAAGTCGCTGGCTCGTCGGTCCTCGAGCTTTGAAGTTCTAGCTGCCGCAGCTCGTGCGACGTGGACATAAACACTGCTGGGACAGAAAAGTTGCACTTATCCGATCGGCAGCCGCGCGAACGACCTTTAGCGCTCGGCCGGTCTGCCGCCGCTCGCCGCCGGGCCGCTGCTAGATTCAGCGACCCGGGGCGTTTAGCTCAGTTGGGAGAGCGCTACCTCGACAAGGTAGAGGTCACTGGTTCGAGCCCAGTAACGCCCATTTCTCCGCCGATCCACCTGGAACGCTGCGTTTTACTCGCACACGCATCCAGGAGGGGTCCATGAAGCGCATCCGGGGGAAGATCACTTACGCCAACGTGATGGCGACGCTCGCCGTCTTCCTGGTTCTCGGCGGCGGCGCCTACGCTGCCACCAAGCTGCCGAAGAACTCGGTCGGCACCAAGCAGCTGAAGAAGAACGCCGTTACCGGCGCGAAGATCAAGAAGGGGACGATCACCGGCGCGAAAATCAAGCTTTCGAGTCTCGGGACCGTGCCGAGCGCCACCAGCGCGCAGAGTGCGACGAGCGCAACCAGTGCCGGCGACGCCAGCAACCTCGGCGGCGTCGCCGCGAACCGCTACGTCAGGCCGGGTTCGGTGCTCGCCTCGGGCGACACGGTGACCGGCGTCTTCGCGGCCTCGGGGCCCGGCGGCATCGCCTCGGCCGCGATCAATTTCGTCCCGAAGCTGCCGGCGCCGGTGTTCTCCGACCACGCTGAAGTGCTCGCCACCGGGGTAACCAGTGCCAACTGCCCGGCCCCGCGCCAGGCCGTCCCCGGTTACTTCTGCGTCTACACGACGTTCGCCAACTCGATCTCTTTCCAGGCGTTTGCGGGCACGTATCCCAGCGCCGGCTCCCAGGTCGTGGAACCGGAGGGGGCGGTGCTGCTCTGGAACGTGAGCGGCGTGGGCGGCAACGTGCGCGGAACCTGGGCCTACACGGCTCCATAGGGCCGCGGGGGGCCGCAGGCGCGCCGTTGCGCCGCCTGCGGCCCGGGGTTCCCACCGGTCAGGCGCAGGACCAGGCGCCCGCGCCGACCGCGTCCCAGACGCGGGAGGCGACGATGTCCTGGGCGCGGGCAGGGGCCAGGTTCGCCTGGGATGCCCAGCGCGAGCCGCCGTACTGCTGCCAGGTGGAGGGCAGCAGCCCGTAGGCGCCTCCGTAGGTGAGGCCGCGGCCCGGCGTGTAGTCGCCGCCGCTCTCGCAATCGACGATGTAGGCGGGCAGGGCCCAGTACCTGCAGCCGCCGAGGGTCGTGCAGCCGTAGTGGGGGGTTACCTGCCGGCGGAACAGCATCTGTCGGCGGTGCGCGAAAAAGCGCTTGCGGTCCGTGTTCCAGATCCGCTCAATCGCCTCGGCCTCGCCGCAGGCGTGCGCGAACCGCTGGGCGCGGATCGCCTGCCCGCTGGGCTTGCCGCGCTCCCAGGCCTGGAGCCTCCAGACCTTGGCGCTGAAATGGCGGAACTGCTCGGTGCTGGTGATGCTCGAGCTTCGACACTGGTCGATGCTCGTATTCGCTGTGAGGGCCGATGCCGAGCTGGCGAAAATCGCGAGCGCGGCCAGGGCCCCAATTATGGGGTACGTGGCGCGGCTGATGCCGATCCTTTCCTTGTTTACGAGGCAGGCCCGTTCAGGGCCGTGAAGCCACCCGCGACGACTGGATCGCTAGCTACTTACCGGGAGCAGAGACGGCTGATTCACCGCGCTGCAGGCCAGTCGATGTCGGGTTACTTCGTCCTGGAAGGGAAGCAGATCGGGTCTGCCGGCCGCCCGCCGCCACCCCCGGCGGCGGGCGATTTCTTGCAGCTCAGGCGACCGCCGGCATCGTCACCTGGGTCAGTCGCAGGCTGTTCCCGGACGGGTCGCGGAAGCCGCAGTCGATCCCGTAGGGGCGCTGCTCGGGCGTTTCGGTGAACTCGACCCCGCGGGCCAGCAGCTCCTCGTAGGTGGCCTGGCAGTCGTCGGTGGTGAGGAAGACCCCGCCGCTGACGCCCTTGGCCAGCAGCGCTTCGATCTGGGCGACCGTCTCCTCCTCGAACACCGGCGGCCCCGGGATCGCCATCAGCACGATCGAGACGTCCTCCTGACCGGGAG
>JBFXEM010000178.1:0-5264 GCA_050180135.1 Solirubrobacterales bacterium
AGCTCGAGTACGTGGAGATCGACGATCGCGACGGGCCCGACAAAATCCTCGGCCCGCCGGCCCGCCGCCCGAAACGCCCCCGCCGCGGCGCCTAGCCAGCTCGGCGCACGGTGGGGCGCGCCGCCGAGCGCCTAGCTCGGCGGCGCCGTCGGGCCGCGCAGGACCGAGTCGGCGGAGTGTTCGGTGCCGTCGCTGGCGCTCTGGCGGCTGACGTCGAAGTAGCGGTATTCGCCGGGATCGACCGGCAGCGGCACCCGCACCGTCGCGCTGCCCTCGTCGCCGACCCGGAAGGAGGCGACCGGCACCGTCTCCTCGTCGCCGAGCAGCCAGAGCTCGTAGTACTGGCCCTGCGCGGAGCGGGGCAGGTCGGAGACGGTGAGGACCATGTCGTCGGGGGTCGGCATCCTCACCCGCCCCTCCGCGGTCGTGGTCGGGGCGAGGCCGCTGAGGGTCAGTTCGGGGCCGCTCTCCCCGTCCCCGCCGCCGCCGTTGTCGAGGACGGCGCCGATGCCGGCGCCCAGCGCCAGCGCGGCCAGCACGCCGGCGATCGCGAAGGCGGGGCGCAGGCTCCAGACGCGCCGCGCGGGCTTGGCTGCCGCGGTCGGCGCTGCCGGTTCGGGGGTGGGCGCCGGGGCCGGGGCCTCGGGCCAGGCCTCGGCCGGCAGCTCGGACAGCGCCACGGTCAGCGGCCCCAGCGCCTCGACCTCGGCCCGCAGCTCGGGGTCGGACTCGAGCCGGCGCTCGACCTCGGTCCGCCGCTCCGGCTCCAGCTCCCCGAGCACGTAGGCAGCCGCGAGTTCCTGCCGGTTCATCGCTGCTCCTCCGTGATCAGTCCGCGCAGCCGGGCGAGGCCGCGGACCATGCGGGTCTTCACGGTGCCGAGCGGGACGCCCAGCCGCGCGGAGATCTCGGGCTGGGCGAGTTCCTCGTAGAAGCGCAGGCGTAGGGCGATCGCCTCCTCGGGCGGGATCTGGTCGAGCAGCGCGGCCAGCCGCCAGCGCTCGAGCATCTGCTCGAGCTCGGCCGAGGGGGCGGCGTCGCCGTCGTCGATCGCGGCCGGGTCGATCGGCTCGGGCCGGCGGCGGCGGCGCTCGTCGATCGCCCGCGAGCGGGCGATGGTCATCATCCAGGTCAGCAGGCTGGCCCGTTCGGAGTCGTAGTCGGGCCCGCGGCGCCAGATTTCGACCAGCACCTGCTGCATCACTTCCTCGGCCATCGATCGGTCCGGCAGCGCTTCGCGCAGGAAGCCGCCGAGGACGCGGCCGAAGCGCGCTTCGACCAGCGCGATCGCGCCCTCGTCGCCGGCCCGCAGCAGCTCGGCGATGCGGCGCTCGTCCGCGTCGGCGACCCGCCGCTGGGGGCGCTCACCGGCTCGACCTCCAAGCCTCGGGACCATCGTGCTCGCTATCGCCTCCACGTCTGTTCATACGCGGGTCCACCCGCCGCGGTTGAGCGGCGGCGGCAATTGCTCAACCGGCGCCCGGCTCGCGGCCGTAGCTCAGCACATCCGCAACCCGACTTAGGAGATTCCATGCTCAAACGTATGGTCGCACTCGTGGTCGCCGTCGGCGTGCTGGCTGTGCCGGTCGCCTCCGCCACCGCCGCGCCGCCCAGCAAGAACATCGTCGAAACGGCCGCCGGGGCACCGCAGTTCTCGACCCTGGTCTCACTCGTCAAGAAGGCTGGCCTGGTCGGCACCCTGTCCGGGAAAACGAAGTACACCGTCTTCGCGCCGACCAACGCCGCCTTCGCGAAGGTGCCGAAGAAAACGCTGAACGGCCTGCTCGCCGACAAGGCGCTGCTGCGCAAGGTCCTGCTCTACCACGTGCTCCCGGGCTCGGTTCCGGCCAGCGCCGTGGTCAAACGCGAGTCGGCGAAAACCGCCGAGGGCAGCAAGGTCGAGTTCAGCGTCAAAGGCGCCAAGGTGTTCGTCAACGACGCCCGCGTGATCACCCCCGACATTCGCTGCTCGAACGGGATCGTGCACGCGATCAACGCGGTCCTGATCCCGCCGGACCTCTAGGCGCTCCTGGTCCACCGGCAAGCGGGGCGGGCACGCGGGTGCCCGCCCCGGAGCCGGGGAATCCTTAGGCTGGGCGCGGTGGCTCGGCCGAGATGGAAATTGACGGTGCGCCATGGGCCGGAGGTCTCGCACGCGTCCTACGACGACCTCGGCGAGGCGGTCGCGGCGATGCGCGAACGGGCGTTGGCGATCCGCTCCGAGGGTCCCGCCGACCGGGTCCGCTCGCTGCGCGACTTCGAGCCCGGCGACCAGGTGCGGGCGCGGCTGCAGATCAGCGGCCGCGGCCTGCTGCGCAAGCCGGTCGCCGGCGTCGACGTCCGCGGCGACGGAACCTTCATGCCGTACCGGGGCGGGGTCGGCCGCGCCGAGCTCGATCCGAGCGGTCACGATACGCCGTTCGACCTCGTGCGCGACACTCTGGAAGCGGATACCCGATGAGCGACCCCCAGACCGACATCCCGAAGGGCAGCTACGCGGCCGGCGAGCGGGTGAAGATCCCGGCCGGCGCCGAACCCCCCTTCGCCGTCTTCATCAACGGAGTCGAACAGCGCGAGGGCTCCGACTACGACGTCGAGCGCGCCGAGATCGTTTTCACCCGCCCGATCGTCAAGGAGAAGATCGGCACCAGCCGCTGGCTGGCGATGTACCTCGGGCTCTGGGGCACCTACCGCAAGAACGAGACGGTCGACCTCCAGTTCAACCGCAACGGCAAGATCGAGCTGATCGCCGACCTGCCGATCGTCCCCTACCCGGAGCAGGCGCCGTGAACCTCGGCTTCGTCCTCCTCTCTGACTACAGCGAGGCCGTCAACGGCAAGCTCTACCTGACCGGCGGCGGCTGGAACGTCCTCAGCCTGCCCGAGCTCCCGCACGAGTGGTCCTTCCACATCGGCCTCGGCATCGACGTCGCCTGGCACGAGACCAACGACCCCCACGAGCTCATCGTCACCGTCCAGGACCCCGACGGCATCGAGCTCGGCGAGGGCCTCACCGCCAACTTCGAGACCGGCCGCCCCCCGGGCATGCCCCAGGGCCAAGAGCAGCGCCTGGTGATGTCGATCGCCGCCACCGCCAACTTCACCACCCCCGGCCCCCACGCCGCTGTCGTTCAGGTCAACGGCGAGGAGCTCGGCCGCGGCCGCTTCTACCTGATGGAAGGCGGGGCGGCGGAGGAAGAGCTGGCCTGAGGGTGGCCGAGCGCGCGAGCGCTCAGTTGAACACGTAGAGCAGCAGGAAGGCGATCAGCGCGTAGGAGGCGCCGGCAGCCTGGATGCCGCGGTCGCCGGCGACGATCTGGGCCATCGAGCGGTCGTCGGAGCGGTCGTAGATCAGGTACAGGTAGCGGAAGATCCCGTAGACCACGGGTGGAATCGTCAGCATCATCTGGCTGCCGATCAGCGGCGAGTTGACGGTGTAGATCGCGTAGCTGAGCACGGTGCCGGTGGTGACCAGGGAGACCATCTGGTCGAGGAAGGGCAGCGAGTAGTGCTCGAGCACGGGCCTGGTCGAGGTCCCCTCGTGCAGCTCGGAAACGGCCTCCTGGCGACGCTTGGTGAAACCGAGGAAGGCGGCGAGCATGCCGGTGCAGAGGATCAGCCACTCGGAGGCGTGGGCGTCGACGGCGCTGGCGCCGGCGGCGACGCGGAGGATGAACAGACCCGCGAGGGTCATCACGTCGATGATCACGATCTGCTTGAGGCCGAGGCTGTAGGCCATCTGGGCGATGCCGTAGCCGACCACCATCAGGCCGACCTCCCAGTTGACGGTGGCGAAGGCGAGCGCGATCGCGACCACCGCCAGGGCCGGCGCGATCAGCTTCGCGGTGCTCTCCGAGAGCTCGCCGGCGGCGAGCGGGCGGAAGCGCTTCTTCGGGTGCTTGCGATCGAGCTCGACGTCGATCAGGTCGTTGACGAAGTAGCCGGCGCTGGATATCAGGCAAAAGGAAGCGAAGGTGAGGACCGAGAGGAGGACATCGTGCGACTGGTTGAACTTGCCGGAGAAGAGCAGGCCGGCGAAGACGAAGACGTTTTTGATCCACTCCTTCGGCCGCCCGGTCTTGATCGCCGCGCGCAGCGGCGAGCGCCGGGGGACGACGTTGCCGTCCGCGTCGACGTTTCCATGGGCGGGCTCAGCGGGCACGGTCGGCTGTTCGGAGGTGATCGTTTCCATCTGGGAGGCCGCGAAAGGGTACCTGCGGGCGCCGTCAACCCCCCTGGCAGGGCCGACCGGCGGGCGCAAACCGTCGCCGGCGAGCGCGCTCAGAAGGGACTAACGGCACCGGCGACCAAGGCAATCAATGCCGCGACGGCGAACCCCAGCAGCGTCCGGTTGAGAGCGTCGAAACGGGCATCGATCTTGTCGAAGCGGGCGTTCACATCTGCGGCGGTGCTCTCGAACTTGGCGTCGATCTTGTCGAAGCGGGCGTTCACATCTGCGGCGGTGCGGTCGAAGCGCGCGTTCACATCGGTGGCGATGCTGTCGAACCTGGCGTCGATCTTGTCGAAGCGGGCGTTCACGTCCGCGGCGTAGCAGTCGAGGCACGAGACTACGCGGTCGAAGCGAGCGTGCACGTCCGCGGCGGTGCTCTCGAACTTGGCGTCTACGCGGTCGAAGCGAGCGTTCACGTCCGCGGCGGTGCTCTCGAACTGGGCGTCTACGCGGTCGAAGCGGGCGTTCACGTCCGCGGCGGTGCTCTCGAACTTGGCGTCGACACGGTCGAAGCGGGCGTTCATTTCCTTCCGCACGGAGGCGATGCCGGACCTGAATTCGTGACGCTGCGAGCGGATCTCCGTCTCGACCCGGTCGAAGCCGCGATCGACCTTCGCGTTGAGGTCGTCGAGCCGCTCGTCGGTCCATGCTTCCCGCATCTTCTCCATGTTGCCACCGTAAGGTGTTGTCTGCAACCAGACAAGGCGTGAGAGCGCCGACTTAGCGCCGACTTCGTCAGGGATCGATCAGGACGCCGGGATTGAGCATGCCGGCGGGATCGAGCTCAGCCTTGGCGGCGCGCAGGGCGGCGGCAAACGGTGCCGGGCGCTGGCGGTCATACCAGGGGCGATGGTCGCGGCCGACCGCGTGGTGATGGGTGATCGTGCCGCCACCAGCGATCAGCGCCTCGGAGACCGCTGCCTTGATCTCGTCCCACTGCTCGACCTCGCCGCCGCGGATCGCCGGGGCCAGGACCGTGAAGTAGGGGGCGGCGCCGTCGGGGTAGGCGTGAGTGAAGCGACAGCTGACCCGGG
>JBFXEM010000179.1:0-5216 GCA_050180135.1 Solirubrobacterales bacterium
GCCGGCGCTCTCGCGCTCGGGTTCGGGATCGCCGCCGCGATCTTCGCGATCGGGATGACCGCCGCCGCCGGCGCCCTGAAGACGAGGCTGGTGCGGACGTGAGCGCGCCCTCCCCCACCCCCAGCCACGCCGGCTTCGTCGCGATCTCGCGCGCTGTCGCCTGGCGCAGCATCCACAACTTCATCACCAACCCGGCCTTCCTCATACCCTCGCTGCTCTTCCCGCTCTTCTTCTTCGCCTCCTTCGCGGGCGGGCTCTCGGCCGTCGGAAACGTCCCCGGCTTCGACTTCCCGAGCGGCTACACCGCCTTCCAGTACGTCTTCGTGCTGCTGCAGTCGGCCGCCTTCGGCGGCGTCTTCACCGGCTTCGGCATCGCCCGTGACTTCGAGACCGGCTTCGCCCGCCGCTACCTGCTGGCCGCCTCCAACCGCGGCGGCATCATCGGCGGCTACGCGATCGCGGCCCTGTTCCGCGCCCTCGTCACCTGGACCGTGCTGAGCGTCGTCGCCGTGGTCGCCGGGATGGAGGTCGCCGGCAGCGGCGTCGACCTCTTCGGGCTGCTGGCGCTCGCCGTGCTCGTCAACCTGACCGCGACCCTGTGGGCGTCGGGCGTGGCGATGCGGGTGCGCTCGATCCAGGGCGGGCCGCTGATGCAGATGCCGATCTTCCTGATCCTCTTCCTCGCCCCCGTCTACGTCCCGCTCAACCTGCTCAGTGGCTGGATCCACGCGGTCGCCACGGTCAACCCGGTGACGGCGCTGCTGGAGGCGGGCCGCGGCTTCATCTCCGGCGAGCCGACCGTCGTCGCGCTCGCCTTCGGCCTCGCGATCGTGCTGCCGATCCTCTTCGCGATCTGGTCGTTCACCGGGCTGCGCCGGGCCGAAGCGGCCGGCTGAGCCGGTCCCGCCCACCAAGCCGCGACACACACGTTTCCTAAGTGATGAACGTCACTCCCCTGGGCAGCCCGGGGGTGGAGGCTGGCCAACTTGCCTTCCCCGGGGGAAAGCCGGTTCGCCCAGCTTAGGACGATCTAGAGTGTCGACTGTGTCGCAAAAGCCACTTGAGCTGATACTGGCGCGCAACCTGATGTCCGCGCTCTCCACGCCGGCCTTCCTGGTCGACGAGGGCGGCCTGCTCGTCTTCTACAACGAGGCGGCGGGAATCATGCTCGGTAAGCACTTCGAGGAGATGGGAACTGTCGGTCCCGAGGAGTGGGGACTCTTGTTCGGCCCCTTCGACGAGGGCGGCACACCGATTCCCTACGACGAGCTGCCTCTGGTGACGGCGGTCCGCAGCGGCCGCCCCGCCCACGCCGAGCTGACGATCCGCTCGGCCGACGGCACCGCCCACGCGGTCGAAGCCTCGGCCTTCCCGATCCTCACCGCGCACGGCTCCCAGGGCGCGATCGCCGTCTTCTGGCCGGTCGAGGCCAACGGCAAGGGAGCAAGGCCGGCGTGAAGGTCAAGCTCTGGGGGACGCGCGGCTCGATCCCTTCGCCGGGCCCGGAGACGATCCGCTATGGCGGCAACACCTCCTGCGTCGGCGTCACCCTCGAGGACGGCTCGATGCTGGCGCTCGACGCCGGCACCGGCATCCGCAGCCTCGGCCTCGCGCTCGGCGACGCGCCCTCGCGCCTGCACATCCTGCTCACCCATCTGCACCTCGACCACATCCAGGGCCTCGTCTTCTTCGCCCCCGCCTTCATGCCGCAGACCGAGCTGACGATCTGGGGGCCGGCCTCGCCCGAGGCCTCGCTGCGCGACCGCATCGCCCGCTACATCTCGGCTCCGCTCTCGCCGATCGAGGTCCGCGAGCTGCCCTGCGACTTCTCCTTCCGCCACTGTCCCGACGCCGAGTGGGAGATCGGCCCGGCCCGGATCCGCTGCGCCCCGGTTTCCCATCGCGGACCGACGCTCGGCTACCGGATCGAAGAGGGGGACTCGGCGCTGACCTACATCCCCGACCACGAGCCGGCGCTGGGCACCGACATCGAGGCAGTCGACGAGGACTGGATCTCCGGCTTCGGGCTCGCCCAGGACAGCTCGCTGCTGATCCACGACGGCCAGTACACCGACGCCGAGTACCCCGACCACGTCGGCTGGGGCCACTCCGCGCTCAGCCACACGCTCGCCTTCGCTCGCCGCACCGGGGCCGAGCGCACGCTGCTCTTCCACCACGACCCGTGCCATTCCGACCGCTTCCTCGACGGGCTCGGCGAGGAAGCGCGGGCGCGCTGGGCGGAGCTCGGCGGCGCCGGCGGCGCGGTCGAGCTCGGGGTCGAGGGGGCGGAGTACGAGCTGCCGGTGAAGTCGAGCGCTCCGGCCGCCCTGGCCTGAGCGATACCCTCCCGCCCGTGCCCGGGCTACCCCCCTCGCCACAGGTGCGCGCCGCGCTGGCCACTGCCACGGAGGCCCATGCCGGCCAGATCCGCAACGGCGCCGGTGGCATCCCCTACATCGAGCACCCGATCGCGGTCGCAGAGCTGCTGGCGACGCATGGCTGGAGCGACGAGGTGCTGGCGGCGGCGCTGCTGCACGACGTCGTCGAGGACAGCGACAAGACCGTGGCCGAGCTGCGCGAGCAGTTCGGCGATTCGGTCGCGGGCCTGGTCGAAGCGCTCAGCGACGACGAAGCGATCGCCGACTGGCGCGAGCGCAAGACAGAGCACCGCGGCCGGGTCGAGAGCGGCGGCGAGGCGGCATTGGCGATCTACGGGGCCGACAAGCTGACCAACGTGAAGGCGCTCCGTGGCGCCTACGCCGAACAGGGCGAGGCGGTCGCCGAAGAGCTGAAGGTCCCGCTCGAGTTCAAGATCGACGCCTGGCAGGCGGACCTGGAGATGCTGCGCGAGCGAGCCCCGGAGCTGCCGTACCTCGATGAGCTCGAGTCCGAGCTCGGCTTCATTCGGGCGGATCGAGCAGCGGCAAGCCCTCGCTCCGGTACTTGAGCCGCCGCCGCAGCGGCAGGACCACCCAGAGCACGACAAACACGAGCAGGGTGACGCCGGTGGTCACCAGCGTCGTCTTGGTCCCGAAGAGGACGTCGGTGATCAGCATGATCGCGCAGATCATCGCGAGTGCCAGGGTGGTCAGGCCGGCGATCGCGAGCCGGTTGGCGATGAAGACGAGGCGGTGCTTCTGTTGGTAGCGGAAGGTGAGCCGGTGGTAGGCCGTGGGAGCGATCAGCAGAGCCGCGGTCAGCGCCGTGAGCAGCAGCGTCGCGAAGTAGACGCCCTTCTGGAAGTCGGTGATTTTCGAGAATTCCTGCTGGAACGGGACCGCCAGCAGGAAGGCGAAGAGCACCTGGACGCCCGGCAGGGCAACCCGCAGCTCCTGCAGGAGCTCGCCTAGATTGCGATCGAGGCGTTCCTGCTCGCTCTCGTCCCTTCCCGAGGGCCGCTCGCTCATCCCGTCACCATAGGCGACGTGGTAACCGCAATCGTACTTTTCAACCGCGACCTGCGGGTTCGCGACAACCCGGCGCTGGCCGCCGCGGCGCGGGCGCAGCGGACGGTGCCGCTGTTCGTCTTCGACGAGGCGCTGATGAGGTCGCGCTTCGCGGCCCCGAACCGGGTCGCCTTCATGCGTGAGGCGCTTGCCGACCTCGACGATTCACTGCGGCGGGCCGGCGGGCACCTGTTCCTGCGCCGCGGCGACCCGGTGCGGGAGGCGCTGGCCCTGGCGCGCGAGTGCGGCGCCGCCGAGCTGCACGTCAGCGCCGACTGGAGCGCCTACGCGCGGGCGCGCGAGCGGCGGCTGGCGCGAGCCTGCGCGGAGGAGCGGATCGAGTTCCACGCCCACCCCGGGGTGACGATCGTCGAGCCGGGTGCGGTGACGCCGACCGGCGGCGACCACTTCAAGGTCTTCACCCCCTATCACCGGGCCTGGAGCGAGGCGCCGCTGCGGCCGGCGCAGGGGGCGCCGTGCAAGCTGGCGGTCCCGAGCAGGCTCGCGACCGGGCGGCTGCCGGCGCTGGCGAAGCTGACGGACGGGCGGCCTTCCTCGCGGCTGGGGGCGGGAGGAGAGAGCGAGGGCCGACGGCTGATGCGGGCGTTCCTGCGCGACCGGATAGATGCTTACGACGAGCGCCATGACGACCTCCCGGGCGACTCCACCTCGCGGCTCAGCGCCCATCTGCGCTGGGGCTGCCTCTCACCGCTGGAGCTGGCGCGCGAGGCGGGGCAGCGGCGCGGCGGCGGGCCCTACGTGCGGCAGCTCTGCTGGCGCGACTTCCACCATCAGGTCCTGGCCGCGGTCCCCTCGCTGCCGCGCCGCGACTACCGCCCGCGCGGGGACCGGTGGTCGCGCTCGAAGCGGGCGCTGGAGGCCTGGCGCGAGGGGCTGACCGGCTATCCGCTGGTCGACGCGGCGATGCGGCAGCTGGCCAGCGAGGGCTTCATGCACAACCGGGCGCGGATGACGGTCGCCTCCTTCCTCACCAAGGACCTCTACGTCGACTGGCGGGCGGGCGCCTGGCACTTCTGGGACCTGCTCGCCGACGGCGAGATCGCCAACAACGCCGGCAACTGGCAATGGGTGGCGGGGACGGGCAACGACAGCCGCCCCAATCGCGTGCTCAACCCGCTGCGCCAGGCCGAGCGCTTCGACCCCGACGGCGAGTACGTGCGCCGCTACCTGCCGGAGCTGGCGGCGGTCGACGGGAAGGCGGTGCACCGGCCGTGGCTACTGCCCGAGCGCGAGCGCCGCGGCTACCCGGCCCCGATCGTCGACCACGACGAGGCCGCGGCCGCCTTCAAGGCCCGTCGCGGCGCCTAACCCGCTCGCCGAGCTGCCGCCAAATCCCGCCTGGTGTGACCAACCGGCAACTCGGCGTACGATCCCGCGATGGGACGGCTGGCGGTGATCCTTGGCAGCAACGCGTTGGGGCCGGGAGGCGGTGAGATCGCGGCGGCCGCGGCCGCGCACGGGGCGGCGATCGTGCAGCGCCACGACAGCTCCGCCGAGTACGTGCTGCCGCACCAGATCGACCACGCCGCCAACCTGCGGCCGCTGGCCGAGCAGGGCTGCGACCGGGTGCTGGCGATCGCCTCGGTCGGCTCGCTGAAGACGAAGCTGCCGGTCGGCAGCCTGGTCTGCCCCGACGACTTCATCGCGCTCCACCTCGGGCTCTCGATCTTCGCCGACCAGCGTGCCCACACGGCGCCGGGATTCGACCCGCGCTGGCGGGCGGAAGTGATCGAGGCCTGGAGCGCGAGC
>JBFXEM010000180.1:0-5212 GCA_050180135.1 Solirubrobacterales bacterium
GCGCGGCTACAGCGAGACCTCGATGGGCGACCTGACGGCGGCCACCGGCCTCGCGGCCGGCGGCCTCTACCACTACATCGGGAGCAAGGAGGAGCTGCTGCTGAGCATCTGCGACGAGCTGCTGGAGCCGCTACTGCCGCGCGCCCGCGAGATCGCCGCTTCCCCCGGGTCAGCCGAGCAGCGACTGCGGGAGCTGATGCACGCCTGGCTCGAGCACATCGAGGCCCACCTCGACCACATGCTGGTCTTCGCCCAGGAGCGACACGTGCTCGAGCGCGACCCGCAGTGGGCGCACCTGCGCCGCCGCCGCAAGGAGTTCGAGCGGATCCTCGACGACCTGCTGGCCCGCGGCGAGGCGGAGGGGACGATGGCCTTCGAGGATCGCGGGATGACCCTGCTGGCGCTACTCGGCATGGTCAACTACACGCCGCAGTGGCTGCGGTCGGGCGGACGCCTCAGCGCCACCGAGATCGCCGACCACTACTGCGACCTCATCCTCCCCTGAGCCGCGCGTGATTTTCAGCCCTCGCCGGGGTTGGGTCTGTGAGACGGCCGGCTGAACGCTCGTGCTGTCATGTCCGTAGGCCGATAGAGGAGCACCCTTCCGATGCCGCCACCGCCACCGCCAGCAGAACCGATCGCCGCCCGCCTCTTCCTCGGCCCGGCGCTGCGCGCCCAGCCCGACCGCCGCCTGGTGCGGCTGGTCCGCGACGGCTACGAGGCGGCCTTCGAGGAGATCGTCCGCCGCTACCGCAAGCCGCTGGACCGCTTCGCCGCCTCCTTCGTCGGCTCGCGCTCGGAGGACGTCACCCAGGACGCCTTCTCGAAGGCGCTGCTGGCGCTGCGCGGGACGACGACCGAGATCGAGCTGAAGCCGTGGCTCTACCGGATCGTCCGCAACACGGCGCTGAACGACATCCGCGACCGGCCGCCGAGCGTGGAGCAGCTGGAGGAGACGCTGGCCGGCGGCGAGAGTGCCGCCGTCGAGGCCGAGCGCCGCGAGGAGATGACCGAGCTGATGGCGCGGTTGCGGGCGCTGCCCGAGCCGCAGCGGGCGGCGATCGTGATGCGCGAGCTGGAAGGGCTGAGCCACGACGAGATCGCCGCCTCGCTGGGGGTCAGCGGCGGCGCCGCCCGGCAGGCGATCTACCGGGCGCGGGCGACGCTGCGCAACGGACTGGGGATGCTGGTGCCACTACCGCTGCTGCGGGCGCTGATCGATCACGGAGCGGCCGCCGAAGCCGCCGGCGGCGCCGCGGCCGCCGGGATGGCGACGAGCGCGGCCGGTGCGGGCCTGGGCGGGATCGGCGCCGGCGGCGCGATCAAGGCGGGGCTGGCGACGGTGCTGATCGCCGGCTCGGTCGGCGCCGCCGGAGTCGCGATCGAGCACGAGCGCGGCGGTCGTGGCGGGCCCGATGCGGCCGAGGCCGCGGTCGGCGGCGACGATTCACGCTTGGTCGACGAGAGCGGCGGCGGAAGCGCCGGGCCCAGCGACGCCTCGCGGGACAGCTCCGAGCGCGGCCGTAGCGAGCCCGAGCCGGGTGACGATCGCGGCGGCAACCGCGGCGGCAACGGCGGCCCCGACGACAGCTCTGGCCATGGTGGCGGCCCAAGGGGCGGCAGCGTTTCCTCGGGACACGGTTCCGGCGGCGGCAGTGGCTCTGGGCACAACTCCGGCCACGGTTCCGACTCCGGACGCGAGGAGGAGGGCTCTGGCTCCAGCCATTCGGGCTCCGGCGGCTCGGGCTCCAGGCACTCGGGCCTTGACGACAGCAGCGGCGACGGCGGCTCTGACCGCGGCGGCTCGGGCGGTTCGGACAGCGGTGGATCCGGCGGGAGCGGCTCCGGCGGCGGCAGCCTCGACGACAGCCCCGGCTCGGGTTCGGGCGAGGGCTCCCCACTCCCACCGCCACCACCCGCACCCGAAGCAGCCGACGAGAGCGGCAGCGGTGAGGCTGGCTCCGGCGGCTCGGGCTCAGGCTCGGGCGACGACGGCTGAGGAATCTCGAGCCGGCGCGTGATCTTCGCCGCGCCCCCGGGTTGCAGGGGTGAAGCGACCCCAACCCACCACCGAGGAGAACGCGATGAACCGGACCAAGAAGAAAACGACGCGCCTGCGAGCGCTGCTGGCGCTGGCGCTCGGCGCCGTAGCCGTGCTGGCCCTGGCCGGCCTCGCGGTCGCCAAGGACGGCAACGACGACCGGATCCCCGACAAGTGGGAGCGGCACCACCACCTCTCTCTCGACGTCGACCAGTCGGGCCGGGACCAGGACCACGACAGCCTCCGCAACCGGGCCGAGTTCCGCAGCGGCAACGATCCGCGTGATCGCGATAGTGACAACGACGGGACGCTGGACGGCGACGAGGGCGCCGGCACGATTGCCTCCTTCGACACCGCCACGGGACGACTCGTGATCGACCTCTTCGGCGGCGGGGAGATCGCCGGCCTGGTCACCGACCGGACCAAGATCAAGTGCGAGGACGAGCACTCCCACGACAGCAGCGGCGTCCACGCCCGCCGCGGCGGCGAGGCCGAGCCGGGCGACGACCACGGCGGCCACGGCAACGAGGTCGGCGACGACCATGGCGGCGAAGGGGTCGAGCCGGGCGACGACAACGGCGGCGACAACTCGGGCCCCGGCTCCGAGCACTCGGGCCAGAGCGGCCACGACGACAACGGGACCGGCGCCAACTGCACCAGCGCCGACCTCCTCGTCGACGCCGTCGTCGCGGAGGCCGAGCTCGAGATCGAGCACGGCAAAGCGACCTTCGACGAGGTCGAGCTCGCCCACTGAGCACCGACGCCGACGGGACGATTTGCCGACGCATAGGCGACAAATCGGCCCGTCGGCCGGGGGCTACTTGGCGGTGAGCCAGTCGGGCCCGACGCCGATGTCGACCTCGAGCGGCGGATCGAGCGGGTAGGCGGCGCACATCTCGCGCCGCACCAGCTCGGTCGCGGCATCCATCTCTCCCGGCGGGCCCTCGAAGAGGAGCTCGTCGTGGATCTGCAGGACCAGCCGGGTCTCCCCCCCGGCCTCGCGCAGCGCCGCCTGGCAGCGGACCATCGCCACCTTGATGATGTCGGCGGCGGTGCCCTGGATCACCGTGTTCACGGCGAGCCGCTCGCCCAGCCGGCGCGTGTTCGGGTTGCCCGAGCGCAGCTCCGGGATCGACCGCCGGCGCCCCATCAGCGTCGTCACGTAGCCATCCTCCTGGGCCTTCTCGACGATCTGCTCGCGGAAGGAGCGGACGGCGGGGAAGCGCTCCAGGTAGCGGGCGACGAATTCCTCGCCCTCCTTGCGGGGGATGTTGAGCCGGTCGGCGAGACCGAAGCCGGTGAGGCCGTAGACGATCCCGAAGTTGACCATCTTCGCCTTCGAGCGCTGGCCGACGTCGACCTCCTCGCGGGAGATCTCGAAGACCTCGGCGGCGGTGGCGGCGTGGACGTCTTCGCCTTTGTGGAAGACGTCTTTGAGCACGCCCTCGTCGGCGACGTGGGCGAGCACCCTCAGCTCGACCTGGCTGTAGTCGGCGGAGAGCAACTGACTGCCGGCCTCGGCGACGAAGCAGGCCCGCACGGGGCGGCCGATCTCGGTCCGGATCGGGATGTTCTGCAGGTTCGGGTTGGTGCTGGAGAGGCGGCCGGTGGTCGTCGCCGCCTGGTTGAAGGTGGTGTGGATGCGGCCGGTCTCGGGGTCGATCAGGTCCGGCAGCGAGTCGAGGTAGGTGTTCTTGAGCTTGGTCAGCTCGCGCCAGGACTCGATCTTCTCGACGATCGGGTGCTCGTCGCGAATCTGGGCGAGGACGCGGGCGTCGGTCGAAAAGCCGGTCTTGCCGCGCCGCTTGCGGGTCAGCTCCAGTTTCTCGAAGAGGATGCGGCCGACCTGCTGGGGCGAGCCGATCGTGAACTCCTCGCCGGCCAGCTCGTAGATCTCTTTCTGCAGCCGCTCGATCCGCTCGCCGAAGCCGGCGCCGACCTCGGCCAGCCGCTCGGCGTCCAACTTCAGCCCGGCGCGCTCCATTGCCGCCAGGACATGAATCAGCGGCAGCTCGACCTCGCGCAGCAGCGACTCCAGGCCGAACTCCTCGATGCGCGGTCGCTGGACCTCGGCCAGGGCGAAGACCAGGCGCGCTTCCTCGGCCGGGTCGAGCCCCGCCTCGACCTCCTCGCCGAGCGCCAACTGACCGTCGTCGTCACCGGCCTTGGCGGCGGCGCCCTCGGCGAGGCCGATGCCGGCGTCGGCGGCAAGCTCGACCAGGTCGTAGGTGCGGCGCTGGGGCTCGAGCAGGTAGGCGGCGACCATCGTGTCGTGATCGAGGCTGAGCTCGACGCCCTCGCGGGCGGCGGCGGCGAGCAGCCCGTGGCGGCCGCCACCGAGTGACTTCAGGTCGTGTCCGGCGATCGGCGTCGCCCCGAGCCCAACCGCGAGCTCGTCCTGCGTCGCCTCTCCCGCGATCGTGCGCTCGGCGTCGGCGGCGGCCCAGGCGTGGCCGGCCAGCGCCAGCGCCACCGGGCCGGAGCCGATCTCCTCCACCCCACCCGAAACCGCCTCGATCGCGATCTCGGTCTCGACCTTGCGGCCGGGCACCGCGTCGCCCTCGGGCAGCGCTTCTTCGAGTCGCTCCAGCACCGCCCGCAGCTCGAACTCACGCATGAACTCGCGCAGGGCACCGCGGTCGGGCTCGCTCTCCATCGCGGCGGCGAGGTCGACCCCGGTCTCGAGGTCGTACTGGAGCGTCGCCAGCGCTTTCGACATGCGGGCGTCGTCGGCGTGCTCGACGAGGTTCTGCTTGCGTTTGGCGCCGGAGATCTCGTCGACGCTCTCCAGCACCTTCTCCAGCGAGCCGAATTTCTGCAGCAGCTGCGAGGCCGTTTTCTCGCCGATCCCGGGGACACCGGGGATGTTGTCGGAGGTGTCGCCGCGCAGGCCCATCAGGTCGGTCACCTGCTCGGGCGCCACCCCGTAGCGCTCGATCACCGCCTCGCGGTCGTAGATCTTCGTTTCGGTGATCCCGCGCGAGGTGCTCATCACCCGCACCCCCTCGCCGACCAGCTGGTAGGCGTCGCGGTCGCCGGTCACGACCATCACCTCGATCCCCTGCTCGCGTGCCTGGCGCACCAGCGAGGCGATCACGTCGTCGGCCTCGAAGCCCTCGACCTTGACGTTGGTGTAGCCGAAGGCGTCGACCAGCGGCATCAGGTGCGGCC
>JBFXEM010000181.1:0-5211 GCA_050180135.1 Solirubrobacterales bacterium
CCCGCTCTTGCTCAGGAAGAGCGCTCGCTCGCGCGGGTCGGTGGCCAGCGCCCGGCGCCCTTTGTGCCCCAGGTAGCGCTCCAGCGCCCGCCGGGCCGGCTCGCCGATCGGCAGGATCCGCGTTTTCGAGCCCTTCCCCAGGACCCGCAGCTGCTCTTCTTCGAAATCGACCGCGTCCTCGTCGAGGTTGACGATCTCCTCGCAGCGCAGACCGCAGGAGTAGGCGAGCTCGAGCATCGCCCGATCGCGCAGCTCCAGCGGGGTCGAGGCTGGGATCCGCTCCAGCAGCGCGCGCATCTGCTCGGTCGAGAGCACGCTCGGCAACTTTTCGGCCCGCTTTGGGCTGGAGACCAGCTCGGCGGGGTTGGAGCCGGCCCGCTCGGTGCGGACGAGAAAGCCGTAGAGGCCGCGGATCGCCGCCAGCTTGCGGGCGACCGTCGCCGGCGCCGCGCCGGCCGTCGAGAGCCCGGCCGCGTAGCGACGCACGTCGCGGTGGCGTACCTCGGTCGGCCCCAGGCCCTGCGGCCCTACCCACTCGACGAACCCACCCAGGTCCACCCCATACGCCCGCCGCGTCCGCTCAGCGGACCCCCGCGCCCGCAGATCACGGTCGTATTCGGCCAGGGCCGATTCCCAGTTCACGAAAGGGAGTTCGCCCAAACTCATGAACGTCCTGCGCAAGCGTCGCGAGAACCAAGCAGTTCAAGGAAGAGCGAGGGAGTGTGCTCTGCACATGACCGAGCGATGACGCCGAAATGCGCCGGTTATCGCGACGCTAGCCAATGTAAATCGGAGTTCCAACTTCGACCAGGTCGTAGAGTTCTTCCACGTCTGGAATCGCCATGCGGACGCAGCCGTGCGAGGCGGCGGTCCCCAGCGAGCCGGTTTCTTCGGTGCCGTGGATGCCCGCCCCTTCGAAGATCGCCATCCAGCGCGCCTTGATCGGGTTCGAGGGACCCGGCGGCACCACCGTGCCGGCCAGATCGCCGGCCCAGTCGGACTCCGGCACATACCAGGTCGGGTTTTCTTCCTTCGCCTCGATCGCGTAGACGCCTTCCGGGGTTTCCAGCCCTTCCTGGCCAACCGCGACCGTGTAGGTGCGGGTGTTCTCCAGGTCCTGCCAGAGCCGCAGGGTGAAGCTCGAACGGTCGAGGGTCAGATAAGAGGGGTACTCGCCAGCGACGTCCTTGGTCGTCACATCCGGCTTCGTCTTGCGCACCTGGGCGACGACCGTGCGCGGGGCGTCGGCGTTCAGCACCGCATCTTCGAGGTCCTCGGTGAGCTGATTGTCGCGCAGCTTCAGGCCGGCCTTGCCGGAGACGACGTTGAGCGAGTCCGAGCTCGGTTCGACACTGGCGTTGAGCGGGTCGCGGTTGACTTCTTCGGCCACGTGGCGGACGAAGCGGTTGATCGCCGACTTCGAGTAGTCGAGTTCGGCGGTGACCGGCTTGTCGAGCTCGCCGCCGCTGACGTAGCGGACCAGGCGGGTCGGCAGGCCGCCGTCTTGGCTCTCTTCGACCGCCTCCTCGACCGCCTCGTTGACGTTGGCGCGGATCTTCAGCTTCTCCCCCGGCAGGGTCCAGCTCTGATCGTCGAGCTCGACCTTCAGCGTGTCGTTGAGCGGCGCCAGCAGCTGCCGCCGCACTTCGGCCTTCGCTTCCTCGGCGTCCATCCCGCCGACGTCGACACCGGCGATCGTCACACCCTCGGCGATCTTGTCCTTCTGCGAGTTGTCGTAGACGTAGACGCCGACAGCGAGGACCACGATCAGTCCCGTGATCACTCCCAGCGCGATTTTCGTCTTCTTGCCCATCAGCTCGTTCTTACCCCAAACCCGTTTCGGAAAAGTCTAGGCAAACGGATCATTCGGCTCGGATGTTGGTCTTCCCTGCAATTTCGCACCTGCGTCGGTCTTATCGGCAGGCAAGACGGATATCTTTCGCATCAATGCGCTCGAAGGACGAGGTTCGCAAGGAGGTCTGGAAGGCGATGGATCGCGAGGGGGTCTCGCGCTTCCCCGGCGCCGAGGGACGAATCCCGAATTTTGCCGGCGCCAAGCTGGCCGCCGAGAAGCTCTCCGGCCACCGCCTCTGGAGGCGCGCACAGGTGATCAAGGCGAATCCCGATTCGCCCCAGACCCATGCCCGACGGATCGCCCTCGACGAAGGCAAGACCGTGATCATGGCGGTCCCGCGGCTGCGCGACCCCCATCCCTTCCGCGTGCTCGATCCGAAGAAAATGTCGAAAGCGGCGGTTAAGGAGGCGGCGACGATCAAGGGCGCGCTCAAACACGGCCGCGTGATCGCCCTCGACGACCTGCCGGAGATCGACTTCGTCCTCTGCGGCTCGGTCGCCGTCAACCTCAGCGGCGCCCGGGTCGGAAAAGGCGGCGGCTACCACGACCTCGAGTACGGGATCCTCACCCACGCCGGCAAGATCGACGCCCACACGACCGTCGCCACCACCGTCCATCCGATCCAGATCCTGCGCCAGCACCTGATGGTCACCGCCCACGACCTCCCCTGCGACCTGATCGCGACCCCGCGGGCCGTGATCGACGTCGAGCGCCAGTACGAGCGGCCTCGCGGCATCCTCTGGGATCACCTGCAGCCGCCCCAGATTCGCGAGATCCCGGTGCTCGAACGGATGGGTTACGCCTGAGGTCCCCGATCCTCAAGCCGATGGAGTGCGTCTGCGGTTGCGGGACCCGAGTCGAGCGGCGTCTGACCGACGCCCACCTGCAGGCGAGTGCGATTGCGCTTGAGCTGCTCGCCTGGGACAAGGCCCGCAGCGAGAACCGGATCGGCAACGAGGAGGCCGAGCAGATCGACGGGTTGGTCCACCGCGGCGCGCTCCAGTACCAGCGCGTGCTCGGCGCGATCCACGGCGAGCGCGAGTCGGCGCCGGTCGCCGAGGGCGAGTCCTGGCTGCAGGAGTCCCAGGAACTGCGTCGCGACCGCCAGTCCATGACCGAGAAGTCCTGGATTCGCAAAGGCGACAAGCTGCGGCTGACCGAAGAAGAGATCGCGATGCTCAACCGCAAGAACCCGGAGCTCAGCTTCAGCGGACTCGATCCCGCCGCGGCCGATGTCCCTCCACGGGAGGACGTCGCCGGGCAGCTCGAGCGGCTGCGCGCCCTGCATGCCGAAGGCGTGCTCAGCGACGACGAGTTCGCGGCGGCCAAGCGACGGGTGCTCGGCTAGCCTGTCTCCCGTGGGCAGCAAGATCGACCAAGAGCTCGCCGAGATCGAAGCGCGCCGCGCCGCGGAGCAGCCGCAGGCCGCCGCGAAGTCCGGGGTCCGGTCGACCCTGAAGCGGATCGCCAAAGACCTGATGGTCCGCCGCCACAGCACCAAGCGGTAGCGAGCGATGGGCACGCCTGCGACGCTCGACCCGCGGATCGTCGCCGGTACCGACTACGGCAACCCGGACCCGGACCCGGCCTGGATGCGGGTCGACTGGCCAGCGCGGATGCGCAGCGTCGAGCTGCCCGGAGCGCAGGTCAACTACGTCGAGGTCGGCGAGGGCGAGCCGATCCTCTTCATCCACGGGATCTCAGGCACCTGGCAGAACTGGCTCGAGAACCTCCCCCACTTCGGCGCCAACCACCGCGCGATCGCCCTCGACCTCCCCGGCTTCGGGACCAGCCCGATGCCCGAATGGGAGATCGGGATGGCGAGCTACGGTCAGATGGTCCACGACTTCTGCGAAGCGCTGGGGCTGGAGGGGACGACGCTGGTCGGCAACTCGATGGGCGGCTTCATCGCGGTTGAGGCGGCGACCGACGAGCCCGAGCGCTACAGCCGCCTCGTCCTGGTCGCGGCGGCGGGAATCATGAACACCTGGAACCCGGAGGCACGGGCGACCGCCACCGCCTACTTCTGGAGCAAGTTTGGCGGCACGGTCGCCGACAACGGCCAGTGGATCGTCAGCCACCCGCGCAGCCGCCAGCTGGCCCTGGCCCCGTTCTTCCGTTACCCGGGCAAACTGCGCCGCGAGCTGCTCTTCGAGCAGCTCGCCGGCGGCCGGTGCCCCGGCTTCGGCGATGCCCTGCAGAGCCTGATCAGCCACGACATCCGCGAACGCCTGCCGACGATAGAGATGCCGACCCTGATTGTCTGGGGTCTCTCGGACCGGGTGATCCCAGTCGCCGCCGGGATCAGCTACCACCGCCGCATCCCCCACTCGCGCCTGGAGATCTTCGAGCGCACCGGCCATCTGCCCCAGCTCGAGCGCCCAGCACGCTTCAACGCGCTGCTGGACGAGTTCCTCGAATAGCGCTCCCGGCCTTGTACGGCCTATAGCCCGTACAAACCCGGGAGCGTCAGCCGGTGACCGCGCCCTGGGCGGCCGAGCTGACCGTCGCGGCGTACTTGGCCATCACCCCGCGGCCAAAGGGCGACTCCGGGGAGACGTAGTCGGCCACGCGGGCGGCGATCTCCTCATCGGAGAGGGCGACACTGAGGCTGCGGGCGTCGATGTCGACGGTGATCTCGTCACCCTCGTGGACCGCGGCGATCGGGCCGCCCTTGGCGGCCTCGGGGGCGACGTGGCCGATCATCAGCCCGCGGGTGGCGCCCGAGAAGCGGCCGTCGGTGACCATCGCCACGCTCTCTCCCAGGCCCTCGCCGACGATCGCGGCGGTGACCTGGAGCATCTCCCGCATGCCGGGCCCGCCGACCGGGCCCTCGTTGCGGATCACGACGATGTCGCCGGGATTGATCTGCTGTTCCTTGACCGCGCGGAAGCAATCCTCTTCGGTCTCGAAGACCCGCGCCGGGCCGGTCTGCTGGCGGCGCTCGGTGCCGGCGACCTTGACCACGCTGCCCTCGGGGGCGAGGTTGCCGCGCAGGATCGCCAGGCCGCCTTCGGGCTTGAGCGGATCGTCGAGGGGCCGGACCACTTCCTGCCCCGGTGCCTCGGTCGCTTCCGCCGCGACCTCGCCGATCGTCTGGCCGGTAACCGTGATCGCGCCCTCGTGCAGCAAGCCCTTGCCGGCAAGCCGGCTGAGGATCACGGGCACGCCGCCTGCCGCGTAGAGGTCGGTGGCCACGAAGCGGCCGCCGGGCTTGAGATCGGCATAGAGCGGGGTCGCGCGGGAGATCCGCTCGAAGTCGTCCATCGTCAGCTCGATCCCGACCACGTGGGCGAGCGCGATCAGGTGCAGGACCGCGTAGGTCGAGCCGCCGGAGGCGCAGACGCAGGCGATCG
>JBFXEM010000182.1:0-5175 GCA_050180135.1 Solirubrobacterales bacterium
CGCGACCAGGGAGGAGGATCGCGGGCCGGGCTTCTGGCTCGACCCGCATCCGAGCAGCAGGAGGGTCGCCCCGAGCGCCAGAAGCGCGAAGGGACGGGGCGAACACGGCAGCGACGGCGCCCAGCCACGGGGAGTCCAGGCGGTCGGGGGCTTGTCGGTGCGGACCTCCATCTGCCCTCTTGAAGTCCGGCGCGGAGGGCGCGTGCATCGGGTGAATTAGGCCGATGCACCGAGGCTCGAAACCGGACCTTGGGTGTGAGCCCAAGCGACCGGAACGGAGATTTTTTTCGCTTGGGAAGACTGTTTCCAAGCGCTACGATCTACTTAAGGAGACCGCGTGTATCTACAGCCAACCGACCAAAGCGACCGTCGCCACGAGCTGACCCGGGAGCAGATGGACAGGGCGCGCAAGGGCTTTCGGGGATTGCTCTGGCGCAAGCAGTTCCCGGCGGACTTCATCCTCGGCGACTCCGACGACCTGCTTGCGCTCGCTCACACGGAAATGGTGCGCGCGATGGCGAGAGGGGTCGAGATCGAAGATCCGGTTGGCTGGACGATCACCTGCGCCTACCGGCGCACTGGGCACATGCTCGAAGCTCAGAGCGTGCGGCCGAGCGAGGTGTCGATCGAGAAGTTGGTCGACGTCGCCGACGTGACCGCGCCGACCCCGGAGGAGTTGGCAGAGGACGAAGATCGCTGGCGGAAGATCAGGGAGGCGGTCGCAAAGCTCGACGACGATCAGCGTCGTCTCATCGCGCTGACCTACTTCGGCGGTATGAGCGTGCGCGAGGCCGCACGTTCGTTGGACTGGCATTCTTCGAAGGCGCAGCGCTGCCATGAGTCAGCACTGCGAGCACTGCGCCGCCGGTTGCCAGTGCGGAGCAGCGACGAGCTTGAGATAGCCACCGGCCTGGCCGCCTGGCTCACCTTCGACGCCAGCACTGGTTTTCACCTGCCCGCTGGATTTGAGGCGATGGTCGACAAGGCGAGCGACGGTGCCGGAAGCCTTTGGAGTCGCGCGCAGGATCTAACGCGGCGGCTTCCCTTCGGCGGCGGCGACACCGCGGCCGCGCTCGGCAGCAGCGGGGTCGGCCGCTCAATCGGCGCCTGCGCAGCTGCGGTCGGGATCGTTTGCTTCGCGGGTGCGGGGGCGGTCGTCGTTTCCGGCATCGAGGCCGGCGGAACCGACAGCCCCGCCACCGTCGACAAGCGCGAGCGCATCGCCCCGACCACCGAGCGCGAAGAGCCGAGCGCTGGCTTCACGGCCTCGAGCGCCACGAACGCCGATGCCAGCGCTAACGAGGGGACGCCGGCAGAGAAGCCGGTCAGCAAGCGCGAGCGCCGCCGCGCGGCGCGAGCGGCGAAGGCGAGCGCGCAGCGAGCAGAAACCAAGCAGGTCGAGCAGCAGACCTCGGGGATCGCCCGCGCGGCAGGCGAAGCGACTCCCGAAAGCTCAGCGCCGAGCGCCGCTGTGAGTGAATCGGGGGGCGAAGAAGCCGTGGTAGTGACGCCTTCCGGCGGTGAAGCCTCGCCGGCCGCGGAGGCCCAGGCCAAGCAGCAGTTCGGCGCCTTCAAGTAGGCGAGTCCTTTCCCTCCCGGTTGCAGCGGTGCAAACCCTGGTGTAAGGCGGGAGCTCAGGTCCCCCTCGGGGCTAGCTCAAGAAGCCGTCAGGAGGCGACCGCCTGCGCGAGTTTCTCCAGGGCGGCACTCCAACCGGCTTCGGCACCCTCGCGGGCGGGCGGCGGCAGCGGGCCGTCACTGAGCGTCAGCCGCGTCTTCTCACCATGGTCGTGAAGCTCGACACGGACCACGGTGCCCACGTCCATTCCCATTTCCGGCATCGGGTCAGAGCGCAGGACCAGCAGCTCGGGCTCGACCAGCTCGACGATCTCGTAGCCGATCGAGAACTCGCCGCCCCCGTCGCGCCGCACCATCGTCAGCTCCCAGCGCCCGCCGACACGCAGGTCGATCTTGATGCGCTCGCGTGGTGCCTCCATGTGGGCGGGGCCGTACCAGGCCGCGACCCCCGCGGGATCGGTCCAGGCGCGAAATACCTCCTCGCGCGGTGCCTCGAAGATCCGCGTGATCAAAACGGTTCGGTCGTCGCCGGCCGGGTGTGCCAGGTCGCTCATCCTTGTTCATCCTTTCCGCGCAGGTGCGCGTCGAGTCGGTCCATTCGTGATTCCCAAGTCCGTTTGCGCGACTCGATCCAGGCGCCCGCCTGATCGAGTGGCTCGGCCTGCAGCCTGCTCGGCCGCCATTGCGCCTCGCGCCCACGCGCGATCAGCCCAGCGCCCTCAAGCACCTTCAGGTGCCGGGAGACGGCGGGGAGGCTGATCGGCAGCGGCTCGGCCAGCTCCTTGACCGTCGCTTCGCCTTCAGCAAGGCGGCTGAGCAGCGACCGGCGGGTCGGGTCGGCGAGCGCTGCGAAGGTGAGGCTGAGCGGGTCGGTTGGCATCCTGCCGGATCGTAGTTAACCGATTCGTTAAATACAAGCCGATAGCGCGCGTCTCGTCAGGGACGCCTGCTCTACAGCCCTTTCGGGGGCGCCGCAGCTCCTCTCGGACCTTCCGGCGAGGTTCGACCTGGCCGCCGCGGTGCTCTGCATCAGAAATTGACCCGATGCACGCGGCCTTCTGGCCGGACTCCTTGGGCATGACAGCCCACAGCTCAAAGGAGTCCAATCGTGGTCGCAGCGATCTACGTCAGGGCGCTTAGCGCCGTTTCCCTAAAACCGAATCCGAACGGCCTGCCGGGGATGCCGACCGCCGAAAGGCTGGTCAATGGCTTTGCCGCCTTCGTGATCCTGGCCTGCCTCTTGGGCGCGCTCTTCGGGGTTGCCCAATGGGCGATTGGCAGCCGCAGCCATCAGGTCGGCCAGGCGAGCGCGGGGAAACAGAAGATCGGAATCGCCATCGCGGGCGTGTTCCTGGTCGGCGCCTTGGCGGCGATCATCAACTTCGCTCTCGACGCCGGCGAGACGGTGAGGAAATGATGCCGGCGAGGCGGGAGTCGGGATTTCGTCGGTTGGCTCTGGCGGTTGCAGCGATACTCGGGGCGCTGCTGCTCGGATGGCTGATCGGCCGATCCGATCAGCCCGCGATGCCAGCGGGATCGTCGCCGGCGGCAGGCGGCGAGGCGGTCAGCTTCGCGCGGAACCCCAGTGGCGCGGCGGCGGCTGTCGCTTCCTTCCAGCGGTCGTTCGCCTCGCCGGCGATCCTCCGGCCCGGGGGCCTGCGGAAGCGAATCGAAGACGCGGCGACCCCGGGCTACGTCGCCGAGATGCTGGCGGCGAACACGCCTGGGACCGAACGCATCGCCGCAGGCGCGATCGGCATGGGCCTCGCCCAGGGCACCCAGACCATCTACGCGGCGGTGCCGATCGGCTACCGGGTCGAGAGCTTTTCGCCCCAGCGGGCGCGGATCCTCACCTGGGGTTTCACCCTCCTGGGCAACGCGGATTCGGTCGAACCAGCGGCCTACTTCGGCCTCACGCACACGGACCTGGCATGGACCGATGGTGGCTGGCGGATCGCCAGCACGAGCGGACGCTTCGGCCCTACTCCGGCACTGGGAACGCCGGCCGAACCGCTCGGTTCCTTCGACGTCGTCTCCCTGGCGGCCGAACTGGAGAGCTATGACCTGGCCCCGTAGGTTGGCGGCGCTGGTGGCCGTGGCGGCGGTGGCGGCGGGCATGGTTCTGGCCCAACCCGCACCTGAGCGCGCCAACGCGAACGTCGTCTGCGACGCCGCGACCGCGCCGGTGGAGGGGATCAGCGAGGCCGCGGACGCGATCACCGGCGGCATCGTCGGCGGCGGCAACCCGGCCGGCGATGCCTGCAACGCGGTCACCGACGGCGCGGTCGACACCGCTCTCTCGCCGGTCGGCGACGCGGTTGAAGGGATCGGCAACAGCATCTTCGATCAGATCACCAGTTGGGTGGCAGACGGGACCACCTGGCTAATCGGAGAGGTCGTAAAGGAGATCGAGCAGACGACGACGCCCGATCTCACGAGCAAAGGCTTCCTGGCGCAGTACGGGCAGATGGCCGTGATCGCCTCGGTGCTGGCGATGGCGATGCTGCTCCTGGCGATCCTCGAGGCGGTCGCCCAGAGCAGCTGGGGGATCCTCGGGAAAGCAGTGTTTGTCAGCGTGCCGCTGGCCTTCCTCGGGACCAGCGTTGCCTTCGTCATCGTGCAGCTGCTCTTGGTGGCGACGGATCAGATGTCGCACGCGGTCGCGGTCGCCACCGAGAACAACAGCTCGCGGTTCTTCAAGAGCGCGATCAGGGGCCTCGGCGAGGCGGGCGGCACGATCGGCGGCGAGCTCAAAGGCGTCGGACCCGCCGCGGTCACCAACGAAGCGAGCGGCGCCGTCGCAGTGCCCCTGTTCGTCACCTTCCTGGCCGCGATCATCGGCGCCTTCGCCGCCTTCTTCGTCTGGATCGAGTTGCTGATGCGCGACGCGGCCGTCTACGTCGTCGCCTTGTTCATGCCGCTGGCGCTCGCAGCGTCGATCTGGCCCCGTTGGTCCGGGGCCCTGCGGCGGACCTGCGAGCTGCTGGTGGTGATCATCGGCTCCAAGTTCGTGATCGTCTCGATCATCGCCCTCGCCGCTGGCCTGCTCGGCGAAGAGGGCGGCGATGTGGAGAACATCTTGGCGGCCGCGGCTTTGCTGTTGCTCGCCTGCTTCGCCCCCTTTGTGCTCTTCAAGCTGGTGCCCTTCGCCGAGGGGGCGATCGGCGCGGCCTATGGGCGGCGCTCCGCTGCGGGCGGTTCGATGACGGGCCTGCAGCTCGCCAGCGAGGCTCAGATCGTCCGCAACATGGCACGCTCGAATTGGGGCGGTGCCTCGCCGCCTGACGTCTGGAGCGTGAAAGGGGACGGTGGCGGCGGAGGCGGTGCCTCCGGCGCCGGCGGCGGGGGTGGATCGCCGGGCGCTCCGAAGCCCGGGGGCGGCGGCTCGGCGAGCTCAGGTGCCGCTGCAGGTAGCGCGGGCTCGGGCGCCGCGGCGGGCGGCTCGGCAACGGCCGCCGCATCACCAGCCGCCGCCGCCGTCGCGGTGCCGGTAGCGGCCGCAAAAGGCGCCCGCTCGGCGGGCGAGAAACTTGCCGCCAGGGGCACGGCGCAGGCGGCGGACGGGAGCGGGCAACCCGGCGAGCGCAAAGGCTCAGC
>JBFXEM010000183.1:0-1894 GCA_050180135.1 Solirubrobacterales bacterium
GCGGCCGTCGAGGTTCTTGACGGTGATCAGCGACGGGGTGTTGTCGACGATCGCGTGCATGCGCCGCTTGCTCTCCCCGAGCGCCTGCTCGGTGCGCACCCGGGAGGTGACGTCGTGGCAGACGCCGACCAGCGCCCGCGCCTTGCCGTCGGGGCCGGGGATCACCCGCCCCTTCGAGACCAGCGTTCGCACATCGCCGTCGGGCCGCACGATCCGCTCTTCGAAAACGAACGGCGCCAGCGCCTCCATCGCGGTCGAGATTTCGTCCCAGACCCGGTCGCGGTCGTCGGCGTGCAGGGCGGCGCTGAAGGCCTCGACGGTGCCCGCGAACTCGCCGGGGCGCAGGCCGTAGATCCGGTGCAGCTGGTCGGACCAGCTGACGCGGCCGGCGGCGACGTCCCAGCGCCAGGTGCCGAACTTGACGATCCGCTCGGCCTCCTCGAACTGGCGCACCTGTTCGCGCAGCTCGAGCTCGATCTCGTGTTCGGAGGTGACGTCGCGGAAAAGGTTGACGATCTTGTCGTCGTGCGGAAAGGCGCGCGTTTCGAACCAGCGCCCGAGCGGCTCGTAGCGCTCGACCATCCGCAGCGGCTCACCGCTCCGCATCGCCTCCGCGAAGCCGAGCTGGAACGGGTGGCCGACCACCTCGGGGAACTCGTCGAGGATCGAGCTGCCCTGCAGCTCGGCGGCGGGGCGACCCAGCATCTCGGCGGCCGGCTGGTTGATGTAGTGGACCCGCCACTCGCGGTCGAGGACCATGATCCCGTCGACGAGGCGGTCGAGCACGTCGACGATTTCCGGCGCGGTGAGGACGTTCCAGGGCTGAGGCCCGAGGCTCGCTGCTTCTTCGCTCATCGAAACGACCTAGCTGCTTGCGTGGCCACCTGGGGCCTCCTCGCGACTGACGGTTCGGACTAAGCGTGCCCAACACTCAGGGACGCTGAGCATTTGTGCGCATCGTAACTCCCTGGAGTGCTCGCAGGCACGAATCCGGCGGCATCGGGTTCAATTGCGCGGTGCGCGTTGCCGCCCTCTACGCGGAACTTCCCGTCTTCGGATTGTCCGCCGCCCTGCTCCTGGTCGCGATCCCGGCAGCGGTGGTTACCTTGATGAAGGGCCGGTCGATCTGGTTCGTTGGGGGCTTCGTCACCTTCGGAGTGGTCTGGGTGATCGCCGCGATCGCGCTGGCGGAGCCCGACTCGTGGTGGGCCCGGACCTTCTATGACGAGGAGCAGATGCGGCGGGCCGCGGACCCCGATCGCCACCGGCGCCCGCCCTGGCTGGTGGCGGCCTGGCTCGGTGGCGGCCTGGCGCTGGTGGCGGTGCTGGGCTTCGCGACGGCGCGGCCGAGCGCGATCCTGGGGGTCAGCGGCAGCGCCCTGCAGGGATCCGTCGACGCTCTCGCCGGCTCGGCGCCCTGCGAACACCGGGGCGAGCGCATCTGGTTCTGCGGCGCCTACGACGACAGCTTCAGCGAGACCGTCGCCTACCGGGTCACGGTCGGGCACCTCGGTTGCTGGACCGCGACCCGGGTAGGCAGTCCGGGGGAGGGCGGCAGCAAGCACCTGTCCGGCTGCATCACCGCCCTCGACTACGTGTTCTGAGCCCGAAGGAGGGAACCCGGATGTCCGAGTCGCAGCAGTTGCAGAGCGTGCGGGCGATCTACGCCGCCTACGAGAACGGCGAACGCGAGGTGGTCGAGCGCCTGCTCGCCGACGACTACGAGTTCTTCAGCCCGCCCGATCCGGGCATCGGCCGCGAGCGCTACTTCGAGCGCTGCTGGCCCGCCCACGAGACGATCGCCGGGTTCGAGTTCGTGCGGCTGATCGAGCGCGGCGAGGAGGTGGTCATCACCTACGAGAGCACCAAGACCGACGGTCGCCGCTTCCGCAAC
>JBFXEM010000183.1:1994-5157 GCA_050180135.1 Solirubrobacterales bacterium
CTTCGAGCGCTGCTGGCCCGCCCACGAGACGATCGCCGGGTTCGAGTTCGTGCGGCTGATCGAGCGCGGCGAGGAGGTGGTCATCACCTACGAGAGCACCAAGACCGACGGTCGCCGCTTCCGCAACACGGAGGTCCAGACCTTCGCCGGCGAGACGATCGCCAAGACCGAGGTGTACTTCGGCTGGGACCTGTAAGCGGAGCTCGAGGCCGCCGCGGCGATCTCACGTTTGGCGTCCCGGCCCCGTTGTATTGCTGTGAGCCCCGTGAGTTCGGCCTGGTCCATCTACGAGAGCCCGATCGGGCCGCTGAGGCTGGTGTCCGCGGACGGTCGCCTGCGGCGGATCTGCTTCCCGGACGAGCCGCCCGGCCTGGGGCCCGAGCTGCGCGACGACGCGGCGCTGGCTGAGCCGGGGCGCCAGCTCGAGCAGTACTTCGCCGGCCGTCGCACCGCCTTCGAGCTGTCCCTCGACCTGGCCGGCTCGGACTTCGATCGAGCCGTCTGGGAGCAGCTGGCGGCGGTTCCCTTCGGCGCCACCGTGTCCTACGGCGAGCTGGCCAGGCGGCTCGGCCTCGGCGAACCCGAAGCGGCCCGGGACGTCGGCGCCGCGGTGGGGCGAACCCCGGTGCCGATCGTCGTCCCCTGCCACCGCGTCCTCGCCGCCGACGGATCCCTGACCGGATACCGCGGCGGGCTCAAGCGCAAGCGGGCGCTGCTCGAGCTCGAGTCACCACAGCTGGCGCTACTGCGGGGGTAAGCGTTCGCGGCGGTCCTCGACGACGACCTCGCGACGGCGGCGATCGTCGTTGGCGCGCAGGAAGAGGCCAATCACGAGGCCGGCGAGGCCGGCGATCATCAAGATCAACCCGACGGTGTCGATCTCGACGTGTGCCACGTGCAGATTGGTCGCGAAGTAGAGGATCGCGCCGACCGCGATCAGGAAGATTGAGGCACCGATGGTCATTTGTTCCTCTCTTTGAGGCTGGGGGCGGAACTGCCTCCGCCGCGGCGGGGCGGCGGAGGCAGTGGGTGGACCGGCTAGGACTGCTCGCTCTGCTTGAGCTTCGCGGCGGCAACCACGCAGCGGGAGAAGGCGGTGCCCTTCTCGCCTTTTGCGTGCTTCTTGCTCAAGCCTTTGCAGGCCTGTCGTGCGGTCAGCTCGTCGTTCTTGGCCGCCTTGGCCATCGCCGTTACGCACTGGCTGAACGGCGTGCCCTTCTCACCGGCCACGTGCTTGCGGCTCTCGTCCTTGCAGTAGACGCCGTAGGCCTTCGCCTTTTCGGGCAGGGTCGCGCCCGGGCCCGGGGTCGGCGGCTGTTCGGGCCCGTACTTGGGGCCGTTGCCGTGTTCGGCGCCGGTGGGGGACTGGGCGGCGAGCGCCGCTGCGGGAGCCAAGGCGAGGGCCAGGGCACCGAGGATGACGGCGAGCTTGCGGTGCAGCTTCATCGTTGCCTCCTTCGAGTTCGTGGCGGCCCCGTCTTGGGGCTCGATCTGCGTTTCCGGGGTATGAACGCGCTCGCGAGGCGTATGTCAGGTGCTACTTCGAGTTTCTCGTCAGGGGCTCTCTTCGGTCTCGGGCGCCACCTTCTCCTTGCCCTTGCCGGCGGCGGACGACTCGCTCCCGGCGGCCGCCGGGTGGGGGGCCGGTTCGTTTCCCTTGGCGGGCTTCGCGGGCGTCGCCGCTTTGCTCGGCTTGGGAGCTCGCGCGGGCGGCGCGGCAGCGGCCGCTTTGACCGGGTGGTCGGAGTTGGCGTTGTGGCCGGCGTTCGTCGACTTGCCGGGGGCCGCGTTCCTATGGGTGGCGGCGGTTTGCTGGCCCTTGCTGGCAGCGGCGGGCAGCGAGGGCTCATGGTTGCGCTCGCCAACAAGCTGGGAGGGCTCGGCCGCGGCGGCCTCGCGGCCGGCGCGTCCGTTCGGCTGGGCCTCCGGTCCCTGTGCGGTCGGCCGGGCGCCTCGTGCCGCCGCCGGCCGCACCGCCACATCCTTGGTTTCGGCCCGGATTCCGCTCGCCGCCGCGCCGCGCTGCTCCGGGACTGGGGTCGAGCCCGAAGCGGACGGGTCAGCGGTCGAGCCAGAGCCGTTGCCGCCGCCGACCGGGAGCCCGAGGTCGACGAAGTTGGCGCGCTGGGCGACACCGGCGCCCAGCACCGCCACCGCGGCGACGGTCGCGGTCGCTTTCACTGCCGCTGAGGTGCCGATCGCCTTCGCGGCGCCACCACCGAGCAGGCCGGCCAGCCCCCCGCCCGCGGCCCCGCCGCCACCGCCGCCACCGAAGAGGCCCTGCAGGATGCCGGCGGCGGCCAGCGCCGGCAGTGGCGAGAGCGCCGCCAGATCGCGCGAGCGGCCGTCGATTTCGGCCCGGAAGGAGCGGCAGTCCGCGCAGGAGCGCAGGTGGGCGCGGAGATCGCGCCGGCGCAGCACCCGGCCGTCGCCGTCGGAGAGGGCCCCGGTCACGGTGTCGCAGCTCATCTCACGACCCGCCTCGATCTGGCGCAGGCTCAGCCGTGCCTCGTAGAGAGTCTGGCGCGCGGTCGCGGCCGAGGTTCCGAGCGCCTCGGCGATCTCTTCGAAGTCGAGCCCGGAGAGCTCGCGCATCACCAGCGCCCCGCGTTGGCTGGCCGGCAGCGTCTCCAGGTCGGCGAGCAGGTTGCCCAGGCGCTCCCGCGCCTCCGCCTCCCGGGCCAGCCCGGGCCCGCCCGCGATCAGCTCCGGGTCGAGCGGCTCGCCCGCGCGGCGCCGGCGGACCAGGTCGATCGACTCGTTGTGGGCGATCCGGTATAGCCACGGCTTCAGCTCGATCGCCCGCGACTCGCCCGGCAGCGCCCGCAGCGCCTTCACCATCGTGTTCTGCAAGGCGTCCTGAGCGTCGTCGCGGTTGCCGAGGATCGCCAGGCAGTAGCGGTAGAGGTCCTGGTGGTAGCGACGGAAGATCGCCGCGAAGGCACGCTCGTCGCCGTCCGCCGCGCGGTGGGCCAGGCGTTCGTCTCCGGCAAAGCGGGCGAAGCCGGGGCTGAGCGCGCCGGTCTGCGCCGGGGCCACGACCTCGTTCATCGCCTGATCTCCGAATCGGCTCGCATCCCAGTTCAAGTATGGGCATATCGGTCGCTCCCTAAACGCAGCGGCGCCGGAAACGTCAGGTGCGACCGGGCCGAGGCGCCCATGA
>JBFXEM010000184.1:0-5156 GCA_050180135.1 Solirubrobacterales bacterium
TTCACCCCCGGGATGGAGCTCGGGTTTGCCGGCCACCCGACGGTAGGAACCGCCTGGCTGCTGGCCCACGAAGGCGCCCCGGTGCCGGTCCTGCGGCCACCGGCGGGCGAGGTCGAGGTGCGGCACGAGGGCGAGCTGACCTTCGTCGCCGCCCGCGCCGAGTGGTCGCCGCCCTGGGAACTGGAGCAGATGCACGTGCCGATCGAAGTGGAGGCCGTGGACGAGCCGCCTCCGGGCCGGATGCTGCCCTACTACTGGGCCTGGGACGACGAGGAGGCCGGCACCGTGCGGGCTCGCTGCTTCTCGATGGAGGACATCGGCGAGGACGAGGCGACCGGCTCGGCGGCGATCGTGCTCGCCGCCGAGCTGGAGCGCGACCTGACGATCCGCCAGGGACGCGGCTCGCTGCTTTTCGCGGGCTCGCTCGGCGACGGCGTCGCCGAGGTCGGCGGCCTGGTCGTGCTCGACGAAGTCCGCGCCTACTCGCTCTGAGCAGCGACCGGCCGCTCGCCGCGCGCGAGCGCTGACGGCCACCAGAACCTGTCGCCGATCGTCAGCGCGATCGCCGGCACGAGGATGCTGCGGACCAGGAAGGTGTCGAGGAGGACTCCGAAGGCGACCACGAACCCGAGCTCGGTGAGGAAGGTGAGCGGGAGCACGGCGAGCACGGAGAAGGTGCCGGCGAGGACGATCCCGGCGCTGGTGATGACGCCGCCGGTGACCGCGAGCGCCCGCAGGATGCCCTGTTCGGAGCCGTGCTTCTCGGTCTCCTCGCGGGCGCGGGCGACGAGGAAGATGTTGTAGTCGACGCCAAGCGCGACGAGGAAGACGAAGGCGAACAGGGGTAACGACGGGTCTGAGCCCGGGAAGCCGAAGACGACGTCGAAGACGAAGTAGCCGACGCCGAGGGCGGCGAGGAAGCTGAGGATCACCGTCCCGATCAGGACCAGCGGCGCGACCACCGCCCGCAGCAGCCCGATCAGGATCAGGAAGACGACGAGCAGGATCAGCGGCGGGATCACGATCGAGTCCCAGCCGGCGGCCTCGCGGACGTCGAATTCGACCGCGGTCGGGCCGCCGACGAGCGCTTCGGGTTCGGCGCCGTGGGCGGCGTCGCGGATCGGTTCGATCAGGTCGAAGGCTTCGGTCGAGTAGGGGTTGGGTTCCAGGGTCGCCTGCACGAGGACGCCGGGAGCGCCGCTGGCGACCGGCGCCGAGACGGCCTCGACGCCGCTGACGCCTTCGACCGCCTCCGTGACCGCCGCCACCTTGTCGGGGTTGGGGACGACGATGTCGGTCGGCGCGGTGGTGCCCGACGGGAAGCTGAGGTTGAGCAGATCCTGGCCTTCGACCGATTCGACTTCCTCGCGGTAGGTGTCTTCGCTGGTCAGTTCGGTCGAGAAGCTGGCGAAGCCAGCGCAGAAGATCAGCAGCACGGCGATCGAGCCGAACATGATCCGGCGCGGGGAGATCGCGATTCGGCGCCCGAGCCGGGCCCAGGCGCCGTGGGTGGCGTCGCTGGCGTGCTCGAGGCGGTGGCGGCGCATCTCGTAGGGCGTGAAGACGGCGCGGTCGAGCGGGCCGACGATCAGCGAGGGGATGCGGCGGCCGCTGATCACCCGCAGGACCCAGTTGAGCAGGACCAGCGGCAGCAGGACGAGGACGAGGATGCAGGCACCGATCACCTGCAGCAGGGCGGTGAAGCCGGAGCCCTCGACGATGCGGCGGCGGGCACCCTCGGAGACCGCCTGCGCCCGTGGGGCGGTGTCCGGCGTGTGCGGGACGAAGGGCCAGAAGGCGCGGCGGCCGAAGATGGTCAGCAGCGCCGGCAGCAGGGTCAGCATCGAGAGCGCCGCGCAGGCGATTCCGATCGCGGCGATCGGGCCGAGCCCGGAGGTGCCGTTGACCTTGGCGATCATCAGGCACAGCAGCGCCGCGATGACCGTCGCCGCCGAGGCGAAGATCGCCGGCCCGGCCGATTCGAGCGCGGTGCGCATCGCCTCGTACTTGTCGGCGGTGCGGTGCAGCTCCTCGCGGTAGCGGGCCACGAGCAGAAGTGCGTAGTCGGTGCCGGCGCCGAGCACCAGCACCGACATGATCGAGCTCGACTGGCCGTTGATCGTCACTCCCAGCTCGGAGACGCCGTAGCCGATCGAGCGCGAGAGCAACTCCGCGAAGATCACCGCGATCAGCGGGATGAAGAGGAAGATCGGCGAGCGGTAGATGATGATCAGCAGGAAGATCACGAGGCTGACCGCGGCCAGCAGCAGGGTCCCGTTGATCCCTTCGAAGACTTCGATCGCGTCGGCGGAGAAGCCGGCGCCGCCGGTGATCTTCACCTCGAGGCCGTCGGGCGGGTTTTCGATCTGGTCGCGCCAGAACTTGACCGGGTCGACGATCCGCTCGCCCTCGCCTTCGGCGTTGATGTAGGCGGTGACGATCGCGGCGTTGCCGTCTTCTGAGCAGAGCGGCCCGACGAATGGGGCGTAGTCGGACGGCTGACCGGGGATCGGCGTGGTCGAGCTGCCGCAGCCGGGCGGGAGGCCGGCTTCAGCGCCCGGCCCACCTTTCGATTTGCCTCCGGAGGCGGCGGTTTCGCCGTCGGCGATCACCCCTTCGAACTCCTCCGAGGTCATCTTGCCGACGTCCGCTTCGATCTGCTCGAAGTCGGCCGGGGTCAACCCGGTGGCGCGGCGGTAGACGATCACCGCGGTCGCGAGTTCGCCGTCCTGGAGTTCCTCGGTGGCGCTCAGCGCCTCGGTCGATTCAGCCGAGCCGGGCAGGTAGGAGGTCGCCTCGTTGTTTTCGGCTTCTTCGAACTTGCCCGGCAGGTTGGCGGCGCTGACGCCGAAGAAGACCAGGATCCAGACCCCGAAGACGAGCCACTTCGACCTGCGGCCGGCGGGGAAGGTGAAAAGGGAGCCGCGCACTGGCGCCATCCTTTCAGACGCGGTGGTCCCTCGTTTCTCGAAACGTGCGGTCTCCGCCTACAGCAAGGCGAGCAGCGCATCAGATGAGGTGACGGGGAGCTGGCAGGCGAAGTTCTCGCAGACGTAGGCGGTCGGTTGGCTGTCGACCTGGGTGCGGTCGCGTAGGAGCGGGGGTTGCTGGCTTCCCTCGGGGCCGCCGGCGAGGACGAGGTGGGGGCGGAAGGCGGAGCGCACCGTCGCCGCCAGCTCGCCGACGTCGTCGCCGAGCAGCGCCACCTCGCGGATGGGGCTCTGGCGGAAGTCGAGCGCCCGCAGCAGGTGGGCGAAGGTCTCCGGATGCTCGGTCGCCGGTTTGGCGAACAGGCGCAGGACCCCGGCGCCCTGCTCTTCGTAGTCGGTGTCACCCGTGAGCGCCGCCAGGCGCAGCAGGCCGAGGGCGGCGGCGCTGTTGCCGGAGGGGATCGGGTGGTCGCCGATCTCCTTGCGGCGGGCGATCAGCTGCTCGTGGTCGGAGGAGGTCGAGTAGAAGCCGCCGCGCTCGGGGTCGCCGAAGCGGGCGATCATCTGCTCGGCGAGGGCCTGCGCCTGCTCGAACCAGCGCGGCTCGAAGCTCGACTCGTACAGCGTCAGCAGCGCCTCCAGCATGAAGGCGTGGTCCTCGAGGTAGCCGTTGAGGCGGGCGTCGCCGTCCTTGTAGGTGCGCAGCAGGCGACCTTCGCCGTCGCGCAGGCTCGCGAGCACGAAGGAGGCGCAGGCGCTGGCGGCCTCGAGGTAGTCGGGGCGGCCGAGCGTGGCGCCGGCCTCGGCCAGGGCGCCGATCGCGAGCGCGTTCCAGGCGGTCAGCCGCTTGTCGTCGAGGCCGGGCCAGACGCGCTTGGCGCGGGCCTCGTAGAGGGCTTGGCGGGCGGCGTCCAGGCCGGGGGGCGCCGGCGCCGCGGCACCGTGGGCGAGGTGGAGGATGTTGGCGCCCTCGAAGTTGCCGCGCTCGCTGACGCCGAAGAAGTCGATCAGCGGCTGGGCCTGCTCGCTTCCCAGCACCGCCTCGATCTGGGCGGGGGTCCAGACGTAGAAGCGTCCCTCGACCCCCTCGGAGTCGGCGTCGAGGGCGGAGTAGAAGCCACCCTCGTGGCCGCGCATCTCCCGCAGCATCCAGTCGAGGGTCTCCTCGCAGACGCGCCGGTAGCGCTCGTGTCCGAGCGTCTGCCAGCCGTGCAGGTAGGCGCGGGCGAGCAGCGCGTTGTCGTAGAGCATCTTCTCGAAGTGGGGGACGAGCCAGACGGCGTCGACCGAGTAGCGCGCGAAGCCGCCGCCGATCTGGTCGTAGATGCCGCCCGCCAGCATCCCGTCGAGGGTCGCTTCGACCACCGCGGTCTCGCCCCGGCTCAGCAGCAGCTCCAGGGCCGAGGCGGGCGGGAACTTGGGGGCGCCGCGGAAGCCGCCGTGCTCGCGGTCGGCACTGGCGAGCAGCTGGGCGACGGCGGCGTCGAGGTCGGCGGCGCTGGGCAGGTCCGAGTTGGGCTCGATCTGGCCGATCGCGCCGAGGCGGGCGCGGGTGCCGGGGGCGCGCTCGCGGATCTCCTCGCGTTTGCCGGTGTAGGCGTCGACGATCGCTTCCATCACCATCCGGAAGCTCGGCATGCCGCGGCTCTCGTCGGGCGGGAAGTAGGTGCCGCCGTAGAAGGGGACGCCGTCAGGGTCGAGGAAGACCGTCATCGGCCACCCGCCGTGCCCGGTCATCGACTGCACCGCCTCCATGTAGATCGCGTCGACGTCGGGTCGCTCCTCGCGGTCGACCTTGACGTTGACGAAGTGCTCGTTCATGTAGGCGGCGGTCTCGGCGTCCTCGAAGGACTCGTGCGCCATCACGTGGCACCAGTGGCAGGCGGAGTAGCCGACCGAGAGCAGGATCGGCCGGTCCTCGGCGCGGGCTCGGGCCAGCGCCTCCTCGCCCCAGGGGTACCAGTCGACCGGGTTGTCGCGGTGCTGGCGCAGGTACGGGCTGGTCTCTCCTGCGAGTCGGTTGGGCATCGATTTCACCCTACCCGCGGTAGCTGGAAGCCAACTATTGGCTCCGGCGGGATCGCCGAAATTCGAGTCCCGTGGCGGATTTCCGCATGCCACCCACCACCTTGTGCGGTCGAGTCACTAACTTCAAGCTCGGTGAACTTCCCGCCCCGCACAGACAAACGCGACCCGGCGCTGGTGCGGGCCCTGGAGAAGCTGGAC
>JBFXEM010000185.1:0-5144 GCA_050180135.1 Solirubrobacterales bacterium
AGTTCTTGAAGTTCGTCGCACCGTGCTCGTTCGCCCACTGGGCGACCCAGGAGTTGTTGTTGGAGAGGCCGTAGTCAGGGGCGTATTCGACTTCCTTGACGGTGTTGTTCTGGACCGCCGAGTTCGAGGAGCAGGCGTCGTCGTACTTGCCGACCGGAGGCCGGCAGGAGAAGAGCCGGGCGATGCTCATCAGCGAGCCGTTGTCGTAGTAGCCGAAGCCGGCGGTGACCGAGTCGCCGAGAGCGCGGACGACCGGCGGCTCGGCGGCGCCGACGGTGATCTGGACCGGGACCTGGATCGAGGTCCTGCCCGAGGCTTGCGCCCCGGCGGGGGGCAGCGCCGCCAGCATCGCCCCGGCGGTGCCGCGAAATCCCCTGCTCGGCTTGTAGATCAGGCGGCCATCGCGGATCCGGACGTTGCCCTGGTCGGGGCGGCTGAGGATCTTCAAGCGGGCGCTGCTCGCGCAGACGGGAAGCTCGACGCCGACCGGTTTCCCGGGGTTCGTTCGCAGGGCCGGAACCGATGCGCAGAGGCGCGAGGCGCGCGCGGCCGGGGCGAGCGGCTGGGTCGTCGAGTCGGTCGAGAGGAACTCCGACTTGCCGTCGAGGTCGACATCGAGCGGAGCGACGGCGAGGGCGGTGACGGAGCCGCCGTCGCGCAGAGCCGGCGCCAGCTGCGGATCGATCGCGAGCCGGTGCACGAAGGTGAAGCGGTGGCGTCGCTCGGGCATCCGCCGGGGGCCGGCGTTGGTCCGAGTCGACACGGTCGAGGTCCGCAGCGCCATGCCGTCGCTCCCACGCAGCGTCACCCGCAGCCGCACGACCCGGCCGGCCATCTCGATCGGGTAGCGGACCGGGATCAACAGCGAGGATTGCCCCTCCAGCGGTTCGACCAGCCGCACCTTGCCGACGCCGACCTTGGCCGGCGCGGCGCCCGCGCCCGGCGCCAGGACGAGCGCCGCGAGCAGGGCGATGGCGAGCACGGAGGCGGAGGCAGCGCGGCGCATCGCGACATTCTTACCCAAAGCGCCCCGTACCCTTGCCGGATGGGACAGGTGCATGTGCTGGAGCGCGAGCAGAGGGTCGAGCGGCCGATCGAGGAGGTCTTCGCCTTTTACGGCGAGGCCCGCAACCTGGAGGCGATCACGCCGCCCTGGCTCGGGTTCGAGGTGACGACGCCGGACGTGGTGATGCGGCCGGGGGCGCGGATCGAGTACCGGCTGAAGCTGCACGGGGTGCCGATCGGCTGGCGCACCCGGATCGACGCCTGGGAACCGCCGCACCGCTTCATCGACGTGCAGACGAAGGGCCCCTACGCGCTCTGGCATCACACCCACGAGTTCGAGTCCGACGGCCCCGGGGCGACCGTCCTGCGCGACCGCGTCCGCTACGCGCTGCCGCTCGGCCCGCTCGGCGAGCTCGCCCACGGGCTGCTGGTCCGACGCGACCTCGAGCGGATCTTCGACCACCGCCGCGACGCGGTCGGGCGGCTGCTGAAAAGTTCCAGTTCCGACACCCACACGTAGAAACTTCTTGTCTACAGTAAATTCGTGGAGACGATGAGGAAGGCGTGGACGGACGAGCGGCTCGACGACCTCGCCCAGAGGATGGACCGGGGCTTCGACCGGGTCGACCGCGACATCCGCGACTTCAAGGCGGAGACCATCGCCCGCTTCGACCGCCTGGAGGGGCGCTTCGACCGCCTGGAGGCCCGCTTCGACTCGATGCAGCGGCTACTGATCGTCGCCGTCGTATCGCTGCTCGCCGCCTACGTCAGCGCGATCTTCGGTTTCGTCTTCACCCAGCTCTGAGACCGCGGCCGCGATCCGGTCGACTCCCTCGCGCAGCAGCTCCGGGCCGGTCGCGAAGTTGAGCCGCGCGAACCCCGCGCCGCCGCTGCCGTAAGTGGGCCCGGAGCTGAGCGCGACGCGGCCGCGCTCGAGCAGGACGGCCGCGGGGTCGTCGCCGAGCCCGAGACCGCGGAAGTCGAGCCAGGCGAGGTAGGTGCCCGCCGGCTCGCTCCAGCGCACGCCCGGCAGCTTCGCCGCCAGTTCGTCGCCGAGCTGGGCGCGGTTGGCGTCCAGCTGGCCGAGCACCGCGCCGAGCCACTCGTCGCCCTCGGCAAAGGCGGCCTCGGCGGCCAGCGTGCCGAGGATCCCGGCGGCCGAGGCGAGCGGCGGCAGCCGGTCGAGCACGGCGCGGGTCCGCTCCGCAGCGGTGACGATCTGGGCCGACTTGAGCCCGGCGAGGTTGAACGCCTTCGAGGCCGAGGTGAGGCAGAAGCCGAACTCGCGGGCCGCGTCGGAGACCTCCAGCCAGGGGGTGTGTGTGGCGCCGGGTAGCACCAGCGGCGCGTGGATCTCGTCGGCGAGCACCCAGGCCTCGCGCTCGGCGCAGAGCTCGGCGACCCGGGCCAGGTGCTCGCGGCCGGCGACGGCGCCACTGGGGTTGTGCGGGTTGACCAGCAGCAGGCCCCGCGCTCCCGCGTCGAGCGCCGCCTCCAGCGCCGCGAGCTCGAGCTCTCCCTCGGCGTCGAGCGGCAGCTCGGCGATCTCCAGCCCGGCGCGTGGCAGGATCGAGAAGAAGGGCGGGTAGGCCGGGGTCGCCATCGCGATCGTCTCGCCGCGGCGCAGCAACGCCTCGCAGAGCACGATCACCGCCGTGATCACGTCGGGGACGATCGCGACCTGGTCGGGGTCGGGGCTCCAGCCCAGCCGCCGTTCGGCGAAGCCGGCCAGGGCGCGCTTGCACCCGGCCGGGTCCGCCGGCGCGTAGCCGAGGTCGTCGCGCTCGATCGCCGCTCGCAGCACCCCCACGACCGGCGGCGCCAGCGGGAAGTCCATCTCCGCGATCGTCATCGCCAGCACGCCGTCCTCCTGCGAGGACCACTTGGCACTGGCGCGTTCGTTGAGCACCGCCAGCGGCGGCACCGCGAGGTCGACGGCTGCGCTCACCCCTCGCTGAACCTCTCTTCGAGTTCGGCGAGGCTGGCGCTGGCGAGCGCGGAGAACTCCTGGCGGCTGACCGCGGTGCCTTGCTCGGCGACCGACTCGGCCAGCGCCCGCAGGTCCTTCAGCGCTCCCTTCTTGGCCTCCTTGCCGCGGGTGCGGTGGAGGAAGTAGCCGTCGAGGGCGATCGTCATGTGGCCGAAGAAGAGCGGCGCGAAGTCCGCCACCGGTTTCGCGTCCTCGCCACCGGCGGCGCCGGCCAGCGTCTCGAAGGTGTTGATCTGCACCTTGATGCGCCGGCGGACGGCGTCGATATAGGACTGGTCGTAGCTGCTGCGGGCAAGCATCGTTCGTCACCTCGTGGTCGAGAGTTGCCTGGATCCTCTCTGAGACGAACGGGCGGCGTCGAAATCGACAGCCCGCGGCTCAGGTCAGCGGCTGGATGTGCGAGGTGAGCTGGCCGTTCTCGAACGCGTGAACGGCGAAGCCGGGCGGGTCGTCGTTTACCCCGAAGTCGGTGGCGGCGAAGTCGAGGCGGGCCTGCACGTAGGTGCTGGGGACGGTCAGCACAGGGCGGCCCGCGAGGTCGCCGACCACGATCCGGTGGACGTGGCCGGCGAGCACGCGCAGCACCTGGGGGTGGCCGGCGAGGACCCGGGCCAGGGCCGAGCGCTCGTTGGCGTCGAGGCAGATAGCGTCGAAGGGTGGGAGGCCGGTGTGCAGCGGCGGGTGGTGCAGCGCCAGGATCGTCGGCTGCTCGGGCGCCGTCGCCAGCTCGGCCTCGAGCAAGGTCAGGCGGATGTCGTCGAGCTCGCCGCGGTCGGAGCCGGGCAGGACGGTGTCGAGGGTGACCAGGCGCAGCGGCCCGAGGTCGGCCGCGTACTGGATCGTCTCCTCGCCTTCGCCGGCCAGGCCGAAGGCCTCGCGCAGCGCGCCGCGCTCGTCGTGGTTGCCGGGGATGACGAAGTACGGCAGCCCCAGCCGCTCCAGCTCCTCGCGCACGAAGGCGTAGCTCGCCGCCGAGCCGTCGTCGCTGAGGTCGCCGCAGGCGAGCAGCGCGTCGGGCCGGTCGGGCAGCGCCGCCACCGCGTCGAGCGCCTCGCGCAGGCAGCGGCGCGGGTCGCGCTCGCCGCCCGTCGCGCCGATATGGAAGTCGCTGACCTGGACGAGGAGAAACGGCGGCGCCATCGCCCGGAATTCAACCAGGGACGGCGCCGCCGTTTGAGCTCCCCTCTCCTCGGGAAGCGGAGGTGGATGCCCGAGGTGCTCAAGGACCGCTACCGGCTCGAGCGGGTGCTCGGCCGCGGTGGCATGGCGGCCGTCTGGCTCGGCCACGATGACGTGCTCGACCGCCCGGTCGCGGTGAAGCTGCTCTCCGACGCGATCGCCTCCGACCCGGACTTCCTCGCCCGCTTCCGTCGCGAGGCGACGGTGGCGGGTGGGGTTTCGCACCCCAGCCTGGTCGACGTCTACGACTACTCCGAGGGGGAGGAACGTCCGTACCTGGTGATGGAGTTCGTGCCCGGCGAGAACCTGGCCGAACTGATCGCCCGCGAGGAGCCGATAGACCGCGACCGGCTCGCCGGGGAGCTGCTCGGCGCGGTCGCCCACATCCACGAGGCCGGCATCCTCCACCGCGACATCAAGCCGCAGAACATCGTCGTCGACCGCGACGGCACCGCCAAGCTGATCGACTTCGGGATCGCGCTGCCGCGCGACGCGACGGCGCTGACCCAGACCGGGCTCGTGCTCGGCACCGAGCGCTATGCCGCTCCGGAGGTGATGGCCGGCGAGCCGGCGAGCGAGCGCTCGGACCTCTACTCCTGCGGGGTCGTCCTGCGCTGCTGCCCGGGGGAGGGATCGCCGGCGCTGGAATCGCTGCTCGGCCGCCTGCTCAGCCCCGATCCCCAGCACCGGCCGTTCTCGGCCCGCCAGGCGCTGGCGCAGCTCGAGCGGGCGGCCGACCCGGGCGAACCGACCGCCGCCTACGAGCCGACGGCTGCCTTCGACCCGGCCCCCGGAGGGGACGGGTCGGGGCGCGGCGCACCACCCGCTCTGCCGCCGACCCGCCGGCGCTGGTTCGCCGGCGCCGCCCTGGTGGCGGTGATCGCCGCCGTCCTGGCCGCGATCGCGCTGGCCGGGGGCTCCGGAGGCGACGCCGGGCCCGAGCGGGCGCAGGCTCCGAAGGACGGCGCCG
>JBFXEM010000186.1:0-5089 GCA_050180135.1 Solirubrobacterales bacterium
AGCGGAACCGGAGGCTGGAGGCCCCGCCACCGGATCCCGAACTACGCGCCACCCCACCAGCCGAATACGACCCCGATGAACAGGACCAGGAAGTAAAGAACCAAAAGGCCCGCTGCGACGGCGAGGAGGATGCCTGCGGCCTCCGCGACCCCGCGCAGCTTTGCCCAAACCTGTGGGCGGTCGCTTGGGGTGCGCTGAGTCTCCATGGGCAGTCAGGCGCCCGAGATACGGCTGTCCGGCAGCTCGCCGTGGGCGGATTCGAGATCGGCCAAGTCGACGAGGTCTCGTTCGCGCCCTACAGATCGCTTCATCGCGACCAGATCCGCGAGGGAACAGATCGGAGCATCGACCCCGTCGACGCGTCGAGTTTCTGAGCGCGCCAGTAAGTCGGAGAAGGCCAGTCCGGCGGCCGTCTCGGAGAGAAGATCGAGCTCGCCATGCGGAGTCGACAAGTGAATCGTCCGATCTCCGGCGATCCCGCCCACGGGAATGGGTGAGCCGTCGGGTCGGGTGGCGCCCCATTGATCGACCAAACAGCGAATCCGGTCGACGTTGTCGGGGCCGGGATCGAACACGGCATCGATGTCTCCCGTCGCTCGCACGACTCCGTGGCGAATCAGCGCGATTCCGCCGATCAACACGTAGCGGACCCCCGCGGCGTTGAGATCCTCGAGGATGCGGCCGAAGCCGGTCAACGAGCGGATGCGAGCTCGGCTGCCTGGAGACTCAGCGCGATTCCCTCAGCGAGCAGTTCGTCAGGATCACGAGATGCGTCCTTGATGAGGCGGTAGCGACGCCATTCCTCACTCGCCCGGGCATCGTCGCCGTGGGCCTCCGCATCACGAGCGCGGGCGCTCGCTTCCGTCAGCCGATCTGCTGAAGACGGTTTCGACATTCACGGCAGGATAGCCCGGACCTCGCGGGTCGGCTTGAGATTTTGTGTCCCGAAATACGTCCCCGACTCGGCTATTCGGCATCGAACCCAGCCGAACTCCCTGGACAGAATCCTGCCTAAACCGGGCCAGATTCGCCTCGAATATCGCGTTCGTAACGAAGGGGTCCCCGGTTCAAGTCCGGGCGTCGGCTCTGGTGTACTCGTCGAAGCGCCCGAGATCGCGAAAGCCGGCCCTGGCGTAGACGCCCTCCGCCATCGCGGTCGACTGCAGGCTGACGGTCGTGCAGCCCCGCACCCCTGCCTCGGCCGCCGCGTGCGCGGAGAGGGCGGTGGCGAGACCCTTGCCACGCGCGGCCGGCACCGTGCCGACCATGTAGATCCCGCAGTCACCGTCGTGGTCGAACGCCATCAGCGTCGCCGCGTCCTCGCCGTTGAAGCGGGCGACATAGAAGTGCGCTCGGTCACCGGAGAGCTCCGGGACAAGACCGCCGACGCCGGCGATGTGCCAGAACTCTTCGAGGCTCGGCTCGGCGAGGTCGAGCATCGAGGTGTCGACCTGGCCGAGATCGGCAATCCGCATCGCCATCGCCCGCGTCGAGGAGTCGTAGTCATAGGCTCGGGCCCCGATTGCACGTGCGGCAGCGGCGTCTGACTCGTGCGCCCAGACCGCGTAGCGCTCGACTCCACGCTCCGCGTAGACACGCTCGACCGCGTCGAGGGCAACGCCGAGATTCGCGACGCCGGGTGCGAGGACCGTGTTGTTCAAGAACTCGCGATCCGGCTCATGGACGAAGACCGCGATCGCAGCGCCGTCGGTCTCGATCACCTCGGCTCCCGGCGAGCCCGCCGCCAGATACCCCCACGACCGGACGAGCGTCGAGACCGAGCGGTCGAACAGCTCGAGGGTGGCGTTGGATGCGGAGTTCGTGGTCAACTCGGCAAATCTATGCCGCTCAGGTGCCGGAGGCGCGACTGTCCGCTAGATCACCGTGAGCTGACTCGAGATCGCCCTCTCCCCCGCGGACTACCCGCGCTCGGCCTCTTCCTCCATGCGCAGCAGGCGGGTGTAGTAGTCGGGGAACTCGTTGAGGTGGGCGAGGGCGATCTTGCCGGTCACCTCGGGGTCGTCATCGGTCACGTTGGTGGCCGGATCGTGGCGACCGTGCTCCAGCTCCACGTCCATGCCCGAGCGAAACTGCTCGAGGTCGAATGGGGCTGCCGACCAGTCGATGCCGATCCGCTCGCCGATCTCGCGCGCTTCATCGGCGCTGAAGCTCTTCTTCTCCATCGGATGACTGTAGCCGGGAGTGCTCGGCGCGGTCGGTGATCGTCTGCGAGATCGCCTTCGCGTAGACGCCGTGCAGGGTGTTGCGCGGGATCGGGATCTCGAGTCCGTAGGCCTCGCGCATCGCCTGCGCCAGGGTGCGCTTGAAGGTGGGGCCGTGCCAGGCGTGGGCTTCGCGGGCGCGGCCGACGTGGAGGTGGGTGAGCTCGTGGAGCAGGGTCTCCAGCGCGTCGCCGGGGCCGATGCCAGGGTAGGCCGTGACCGAGAGGCGAAACTGGGTCGGGACGGCGAAGCCGAGACGGTTGGGCTTCTTGCGGGCGCGCCGGATCCGCAGGTCGGGACGCTTGGCTGCCAACGGGCCCGAGGCAAAAACTGGCAGTGCCCGCAGGCGGTCCATCTCCCGGTCGAGCGGGATGCCGGCGACGAGGTGGTAGCTGGCGACCCGCACGCAGCGTAAGTTTGATCGATGGCCGCCGCGCTTGGCTGGGGCACCCTCGCCGCCTCGTCCCTGGTCCTGGGGGCGCTGGCCGCCTCTGCCCGCGCCTGGAGCCCCAAGCAGCTCGGCGGCGTGCTCGCCTTCGGCGCCGGGGCGCTGATCAGCGCCGACAGCTTCGAGCTCTGGGAGGAGGGCTTCCAGCTCGGTGGCCTCGGCTGGACCGGGCTCGGGCTCGGGATCGGCGCGCTCACCTATTTCGCCTGCGACTCGGCGCTCGACCGTCGCTCCGCCAGGCAGAGCGGCAAGTCCGACGCCGGCACGGCGCTGGCGCTCGGGGCCTTCCTCGACGGCATCCCCGAGCAGCTCGTGCTCGGGATCGGGCTGGCCGGGGGCGGGCCCGTCAGCGTCGCCCTCCTGGTCGCGATCTTCGCCTCCAACCTGCCAGAGGCGATCGGCTCGGCGGCCGGGATGGAGGAAGGCGGGAAACCGCGCCGCTCGGTCGTGCTCCTCTGGCTCGCCGTGGCCCTCGCCTGCGCCCTCGCCACCGGCGTCGGATACCTGATCGCCGACGCCGCCTCCGGAGGCCTGCGCGCGGCCGTGAACGGCTTCGCGGCCGGGGCGCTGCTGGTGATGCTGATCGACTCGATGATCCCCACGGCGAGCCGCGACGCGGGCCGCCCCGCGGGGCTGATCACGGTGCTGGGCTTCGCCGTCGCGGCCGCCTTGTCGTCGCTTTCCTAAGAACCACTGAGTTAACGAACTTCGTTCGATAACTGGCTACGATCCAGCGCTTGACAGATTTCGAGATCCCCTACGACGACGCCCGCGACCCCGCCTGGGAGACCGGGGTCGATCGCATTCCCTGGCGGCGCCGACACGACGACACCTGCTCGAAAACCGGGCCGTGCCCCCGTTGCGGGCACTCGATCTCATTCGTCGAAGAGGCGCCGGCAGGGAGCGAGAGCCGCGGCGCCGAGCACCAGGGGAAATTCGAGGAATGCAACTGCGGCGTGGTCCATCCGGGAACGCCCGAAGGCCGGATCGGCTGCGGGGCCAACGGGCTGATAAGCCGCGCCAGGAGCGACCTCAACGCTGACAGCGAGGGCACCAGAACGTAGTCCGGTTGGCGTCGCCCTGGCCGCGCGAGGAGATCGGCCCTCCGCAGGCCGGGCAGGGACCGCGGCGCCGGTAGACGGCAAAGGTCTTGCGACCGCTCTCGACGGCGTCCACCATCTCTGCCCGGGCGGCGGTAAGGACCGCGACCAGCTCGGCCTCGGAGAGATCGCCGACCGTCCGCCAGGGGTCGATGCGAGCGGCGAAGCAGGCCTCGCTCTTGAAGATGTTGCCGACGCCGGCGAGCAGCCGCTGGTCGAGCAGGACGTCGCCGATGCCCCGGCCGGGGTCGGCGCGCAGCGCGAGCGCCACGGCTTCGGGGTCGAAATCGCTGGCAAGGACGTCGGGGCCGAGCCGGGCCAGCTGCGGATCGCGCCGCACCCGTTCGGCCGTGAGTAGCCGCATCGTCGGACCGCCGAACTGGACCGCCTCCTGGTCGCGGCCGGAGAGCACCGCCCAGGCGGAGGAGCGCGGCCGGCGCCAGGCCGCGCCGCGCGGGTAAAGGTGCCAGCCGCCGCTCATCCCCAGGTGGCTGTGCAGCACGAGCTCGTCGAAGCGAAGCAGCAGATGCTTGCCGCGCGCCTCGGCGCCCTCCAGGTAGCGGCCGTCGAGCCGCTCGACCCCGGCCGCTCTGCCGCGCGGGTTGGGGGCGCTCACCGCCAACACTTCTCCGGCCAGAGCCGAGTCAAGACGGCGCGCCAAACGCAGGATCGTGTCGCCCTCTGCCACTCTCCAATCATGAAGATCGACTCGCTTGGACGGGTGATGGCGCTGCAGCTGGCCGCCGGCAGGCTCGCGGTCGGGACCGGCGCCTTCTTCGCCACCCGCCCCGCCCTACGCGCGCTCGGCTTCGGCGAGACCGACGCGGCGGGGAACGCCCTGGCCAAGGTCCTCGGCGCCCGCGACCTCGCGGTCGGGGCTCTGGCCGTGGCCAGCCGCGAGGACCGGGCGGCACTGCGCGCCGTCACCCTGGCGGGCGCCGCGCTCGACGCCGCCGACACCGTCGCCTTCGCGCTCGCCCTGCGTGACCCGCGGCTACGGCGCGCCGGGGTCGGCGGCGTGCTCTCCGCCGGCGCCGCCGCGGGCGCCGGCCTCTGGGCCTGGCGCCGCCTCGCCTAGGCCGCTTCCGAGTTTTCGGGCGCTAAAGCGCCCGAAGACTCCGGAACGCCCAGGATGGACTCCTAGACGCCGCCCATCGCGACGCCGTTGCCGGTCTCGCTGTATTCGTGCGACTCGATCACGCGGTCGATCAGGCCGTTGGTGACGGCGTCCTCGGGGAGGTAGAATTTGTCCCGTTCCTTGTCGTCCTTGTTCTGCTCCTGCGTTTGCCCGGTGTGGTGGGCGTAGATGCCGTCGAGTC
>JBFXEM010000187.1:0-5083 GCA_050180135.1 Solirubrobacterales bacterium
GCGCTGGCGGAGCTCGGTCGGGTCGCCGCGGACGAGAGCGAGAACATCATGCCGGCGACGATCGCGGCCGCCAAGGCGGGCGCGACGACCGGCGAGTGGGCCGGCGTCCTGCGCGAGGCCTTCGGCGCCTACCGCGCCCCGACCGGCGTCGACGGCGCCGCCCCCTCCAGCGACCCCGAGCAGCTGGAGGAGATCCGCCGGCGGGTCGACGAGACCTCGGAGAAGATCGGCCACCGGATCAAGATCCTGGTCGGCAAGCCGGGCCTCGACGGCCACTCCAACGGCGCCGAGCAGGTCGCCCTGCGCGCCCGCGACGTCGGCATGGAGGTCATCTACCAGGGCATCCGCCTCACTCCCGAGGAGATCGCCGAGTCGGCGCTGCAGGAGGACGTCGACGTGGTCGGCCTCTCGATCCTCTCCGGCTCTCACCTGGAGCTGATCCCCGAGGTGGTGCGGCTGCTGCGGGCCGAGGAAGTCGACGTGCCGGTTGTCGTCGGCGGGATCATCCCCGTCGCCGACGCCGAGCGCCTGCGTGGGGCCGGAGTCGCCGGCGTCTACACGCCGAAGGACTTCGACGTGAACAGGATCATGGGCGAGATCGTCACCCTGGTCGGCGATCGCGCCGGCGCCGCGGCGGCGGCCTGAACCGAGCTCCCAGCGCCGAGCGCCCGCCCCCGCCACAATGTCGGCATGAGCGAGCTGAACGGAGACCGGACGGCCTGGCTGCGCTGCTACCGGTGTTGGTCGCAGAGCCTCGAGATCCAGATCCACTACGACGCGATCCGCCGGGTCGACCCGGAGAGCGGCGTGCTCGCCGACGGCGTCGACGAGGTCCAGGAATCTGTGGTCCAGTGCCTCGACTGCATGCACGACCAGCCCCACCTGACCTTCCAGGACGACCGCGTGGTGCCGATCGAGGACCGCTGGGAGCGAATGGTCGCCGGCACTCCCTGGGTCGCCTCCTGCACCGTCACCGTCGACCAGGAGCGGGTCGAGACCTGCTCGGGCCCGGAGGCGATCGAGTTCCTCACCTACGGCGCCTTCGGCGACGCCGGCGTGCGCGAGTTCTTCACCCACGTCCGCTTCCACAAGCACGACGACGAGCAGATCGTCGTCCACCTCCTGGTCGAGCTCTACGCGCGCTCGGCCCAGGAGGCGACCGACGTGCTCGAAGGGGCGGCCCAGGGACAGCTCGAGATCACCTCGTTGGCGGAGGAGTCGCGGCCACCCGCGCACGCCTCCGATCAGGCCCACTGAGCGCGCCACGATCGGCTCGGATATTCGTCTAGCCAGCTCGGCCGGGTACCGCGTGCAAGTTCAATTGCCGATGCACAGAGCAGCACTATCCCTGCCGAAGTGTTCAGGGCTATGGAGAAATCGACCGGAGATGACTATGTTTCGTGGGCACCAAGAGAGCTATTCCCCAAAATGGGCTGCATTTCTCCAAATCGCGTCCAAATGCTCTCGCCCGGTCTCCGATCGGTCCGAAACCCCGTAAGGGATCACTAGTGGAGTCATCGACCGTAAACCAGTCAGAGCGTCAGGCCAAGAGCCAGGCGGCGAATCAAACCGACTTCGGCCCCCAGGCCGAGCGCAGCGCCCCTCGGCGACGCGGCATGGTGCTCGGCCGCATGCTCTTCCTCGGTGACCTGCTGGCGGCGCTGGCCGCCGGCGGCATCGCGGTTGCCGTCTTCGGCGGCAGCCTCTCCGGAACGGTGCTCTTCCTCTGCGCGATCGGGCTCGCCTGGCCGTTTGCCGCCTTCAGCATCGGCCTCTACCGCGGCGAACAGCTCTCCTCCTGGGCCTCCGCCGTCTCCGAGGTCCCGCGCGGCTTCGTCGGCATCCTGCTGATGACCTGGCCTACCTTCGCCCTGGCCTCGCTCGCCGGCCTCGAGCCGCCGAGCAGCGTCGCCTTCCTCACCGTCGGCCTGATCGCGGTCTTCGGCGCCTTCTCGCGCACGATCGTCCGCGCCAGCCTGCACCGTGACCCGAGCCTGCGCCAGCGCACGCTGATCCTCGGCTCGGGCCTGGTCGCCGGCCAGGTGGTCGAGAAGATCCGCAACAACCCGCAGTTCGGCCTGATCCCGGTCGGGATCGTCGATGACGACGTCCACGACGTCGGCACCCCGGACCTGCCCTGGCTGGGGCGCTTCTCCGACCTCGACCAGATCATCGCGGCGCAGAACATCGACCGCGTCATCATCGCCTTCTCCAGGGTCGACCACGAGGACCTGCTGGAGGCGATCCGCGCCTCCCGCGACGCCGGCGTCTCCGTCGACGTGGTCCCCCGCCTCTTCGAGTTCCTCGACGGCGTTCGCTCGCTCGACCAGATCGGCGGCCTGCCGCTGCTCTCGATCGGCGTCCCCGTCCTCGCTTCGTCCTCGATGGCGGCGAAGCGGGTGCTCGACGTGGTCGGCTCCCTCTTACTGCTGCTGCTGTTCTCGCCGCTGATGATCGCCACCGCGATCGCGGTCAAGCTCGAGTCGCGCGGTCCGGTCTTCTTCCTGCAGCCCCGCGCGGGTCGCGGCAACTCCAGCTTCCGGCTGATCAAGTTCCGCTCCATGTACGTCGACGCCGAGCAGCGCAAGAAGGAGCTGGGCGAGCTCAACGAGGCCGACGACGGCGTCATGTTCAAGATCCGCGAGGATCCCCGGGTAACCCGCGTCGGCCGCTTCATCCGCCGCTTCTCGATCGACGAGCTTCCCCAGCTCTTCAACGTCCTCAAGGGCGAGATGAGCCTGGTCGGGCCGCGGCCGCTGATCTTCCCCGAGACCGCGGCGCTGGAAAAGCACTGGCACCTGCGGCGGCTCGAGCTGCGTCCCGGGATCACCGGCCCCTGGCAGGTCTACGGTCGCTCGCAGAGCCCCTTCCAGGAGATGGTCCGCTTCGACTACCAGTACGTCGCCGGCTGGTCCCTGGCCCGCGACATCGAGCTCCTGCTCGCCACGCTGCCGGCCGTGATGTCCGGCCGCGGCGCCTACTAGGAGGGATTGGCGAAACCCCCGCCCGCGGCCCGCTCAGCTCAGCGAGTCGGCCATCCAGGCCTTCAGCTCGACCGCGAAGCGCTGCGAGGAGAAGCCCTCGGCGTTGGCGCGGCAGACCTCGGGCGCCGGTGGCGAATCGACCACCTGGCGGATCGCGTCGGCGAACTCGGCGACCTCCTGGCGGGCGACGCGGATCCCGGTCTCCCCCTGCACGACCGTGTCGCGAGCGCCGCCGAGGTCGAGAGCGACGACCGGGGTGCCGCAGGCCTGCGCCTCGACCGGGATGATCCCAAAGTCCTCGTTGGCGGGAAAGACGAGGGCGCTGGACTCGCGGTAGAGCTCGCGCAGGCGCTCGTCGGAGGGGGAGATCTCGAAGCGGGCCTCGGCCTTGAGGTCGACGGCGAGCTGGCGCAGGCTCGCCTCTTCGGGGCCCTTGCCGGCAATCGTGATCGGCACCCCGGCCGCGGCGGCCGCTTCGAGCGCCAGGCGCACGCTCTTGTAGGGGACGAAGCGAGAGACGGCGAGGACTCCCGAGCGCTCGACCGGGGCCTCCGGCAGCGAGTAGAAGTCGACGTCGACCGGGGGGTGGATGACGACCGAGTCGCGGCCGTAGCACTCGCGGATGCGGTCGCGAACGGTGGTCGAGTTGGCGGCGAAGTAGTCGACGTTCTTGACCGTCCGCGAGTCGAGCCAGCGCAGAGCCGCCTCGGCGCTGGACTTGAGCGGGATCCTGCGCTCGGTGCGGCGGTCGAGCTCCGGCACCCAGGCGTAGCGCAGCGGCGTGTGGCAGTAGCAGTAGTGGATCGCCGTCTTCGCCGGCGGGAAGTGGCGCACGAAGGCGTGGCAGGAGCTGAGGACGACGTCGTAGTCGTCGCTCACGTCGATCGTGCGCCAGGCCAGCGGCATCAGCGGCAGTCCGAGCTCGCGTTTGTCGCGCAGCAGCTTCGAGCGGTCGAGGAAGGTCGTCGTGACCGGGCGGCCGCCGAAGTCGAACTCGGCCTCGCGGTCCCAGGTGAGCGCGTAGAGGTCGGCCTCGGGATAGGCGAGCGCCATCGCCTCGAAGACCTTCTCGCTGCCGGCCCGGACGGCCAGCCACTCGTGCACGATCGCCAGCTTGCGGTCCATCAGACGAACTCCCCGGCCGGCTCGGCGGCGTACCAGCGCGCGAACGCGCCCTCGAGGTCGGTCTCGTACTCGAAGCCGGCGGCGACGAGCCGCGCCGGAACGACGTTGGTCGAGTTGAAGAGCTTCTTCACGCGCTCGGGGTCGAAGGTCTTGAGGCCGACCCCGTTGAGGACCCGGGCCACCGCCATCAACGGCCCGGCCGGAATCGTGCCGAGCGGGCGGCGCAGGCCGCCGACCCGGACGAAGGCGTCGCAGATGCTCTCCAGCGTCGGCGGCTGGGGATAGCCGAAGTTGTAGACGACCTCGGGGTCGGCCTCGGACCACATGAAGAAGAGCGACCCGACCAGGTCCCCGACGTAGCCGCACCCCTTGACGGTGTCCCTGCGGCCCGGGTAGAGGAAGGTGCCTCTGCGCAGGGCGCCGGCGAGGCGGGTGAAGTTGCCGCCTTCCCCGGGCCCGAAGACGGCGGCCGGGCGGACGGTCACGAGGCGGCGCTGGCCGCCCTGGCGGACCCAGGCGTGGTGGATCTCCTCGGCCTTCGCCTTGGAGGCGCCGTAGGCGCTGTTGTGGCGCAGCGGCGACTCCTCGGTGACGGCGATCTCGGTCGGCCCGTAGACCGAGATCGAGCTGGTGAAGAAGAGGGAGCTGGCGCCGTGCGCGTCGCAGAAGGCGGTCACGTTCTCGGCCCCGGCGACGTTGGTCTCGAAGTACTCGTGGTCGGGGTGGCCGGGGGTGCGGTGGACGGCGGCGAGGTTGAAGACCAGCGGCGCGGCGGCGCCGGGATCGAGGTCGATCGGCTCGCGCACGTCGCAGCGGACGAAGCGGGCGCCCTCCGGGAGCGGGCGCCGGGGCGGCTCGACGTCGGCGACCACGACCGTGGCGCCGGCGGCGGTGAGGGCGGCCGTCAGGTGGCTGCCGATGAAGCCGGCGCCCCCGAAGACGACGGCGTTCTTGTCGCGTAGATCGGGTCGTGC
>JBFXEM010000188.1:0-5078 GCA_050180135.1 Solirubrobacterales bacterium
TTTATTCGCGGCGGTGGGGGGCGGGGTGGGGTGGGGGGGGTGGGCCTCGAAGCGTCTTGCACTTTTTTGCTTCAGCGCCCCCAGGGCGTCAGCCGCAAGACGACCCACAAAAAAGTTAAGCGAAGAGGCCCGCCCGCCCCTCCCCGCGCAAGGCCAACTCCAGCTCGAACCTGGCGTCCGGATCATCCAATTGATCGCCCAGCAACTCCCGCAGCCGGGCGATCCGGTAGCGGGCGGTCTGCGGGTGCACGTGCATCTCGGCCGCCATCGCCACCGCGTTGCCGTTGTGGCGGACGTGGGCGAGGGCCGTCTCGCGCATCCGCGACGCCGCCTTCGGCGTGAGGTCGTCGAGCGCCGCCAACCGCCGCGCCCCGATCCGCCCCGTCAGCCCCCGCGCTCCGAACAGCAGCAACTCGGCGAGGTGCTCCTCCGCCACCACCAACCCCGCCGACGGCCCGATCTGTCGCTCTACGGTTGACGAATCGGCCCGTCGACCGTCAGGGGTCGCGGCGGCGTGGAGGGCGCGAGCGAGTGACCAGGACTCGGCGGCGTCCTCGGGGTCGGCGGAGGGGCCGAGGACAACTCGCGCTCTCGCCGCGGCGCTGGCAAAGGCGTCGATGCGGCCGGGGCCGTCAGGATCTGCCAGCAGCAGGCAGCCGACGCCGTCGAGGACGGTGGCGAGGCAGTCGGGCGGCAGGCGGCGACCAACGGCGGCCACGTCGGCCTCGGCGCAGGCGGCGGTGGCGATCCGGCGCGGCAGCCTCCACCCCGCCGCCCGCGCCGCCGCCGCGAGGTCGGCCTGCTCGACCGGCGCCTCGCTGACCATGAGCGTCGCCAGCTCGCGGCGGCGTCGACGGCGAAGATCCTCGACCTCGGCCTGCGCCTCGGCAAATCCGTCAACCGAGTCGGCGGAGATTTCGTCGATGTAGGCGAAGATCGCCTCCGCCAGCAGGGTCAACGGCTCGGCGTCCAGCTCGGCCCGGCGCCCGACCGCGGCGATCCGGCGCCAGGCCACCCTGGCCCCGACCCGGTAGGCGGCGAGCAGCGAGTCGAGCGTTCGACCCTGGCGCTGCTCACCGCGGCCGAGCTGGACGTAGACCTCGCGGCCGGCGCCACGGCCGGCGTCGGGGTCACGGATCAGGGAGACGAATTGCGCCAGCGCCTCGCCGACGCCGGTGCGGATGCCGTGGCCGAAACGGCCCTCCAGCGGCCGCGCGTACTCGGGCACCTCGCGCGCGATCGTCGCCAGGATCTCGCCGGTGATCGCACCGAGCTCGGGCTCGATCAGGTCGGCGACGTGCTCGGGGAGGCCGCGCCAGGGCTCGGAATCGGGGTTTTTACTCATCTACCTGACAATAATTGATCCCATGACGTGGCATCTACGCTAATAGATATCGCCTAGGTCGGCGTATCTTCGCTGCATGGGAGAAATGACGCAGACCGAGAAAGCCGTAAACCTGGGTGCCGTGGTGGTCCCGTTCATCGCCACGCTGACCGCGATCGTGCTGCTGTGGAACAGCTGGGTCACCGCCGCGGACCTGATCATCGCCGCCGTGATGTACGTGCTGACCGCGGTCGGGATCACGGTCGGCTTCCACCGCTTGCTCACCCACCGCTCCTTCCAGACCTCGAAGCCGATCGAATACACCTTCGCGATCCTCGGCTCGATGGCCGTCCAGGGACCCGTGATCTCCTGGGTCGCCGACCACCGCAAGCACCACGCCCACACCGACGAAGAGGGCGATCCCCACAGTCCCCACGTCAGTCCCGACGGCGGTGTGCAGACCGTCTTCTCGGGCCTCTGGCACGCCCACACTGGTTGGCTGATGTCCAGTCAGGGCCGGGCGGACTGGAAGAAGTACGCCCCGGATCTCTACGAGGACAAGGGGATGCGGTTCATCAACCGTAACTTTCCCGCGCTCGTCTTCCTCAGCCTGGCGCTGCCGGCGCTGGCCGGATTCCTGGTAACCGGAACCGCTGTCGGTGCCCTCACCGGATTGCTCTGGGGCGGGTTGGTGCGGATCTTCTTCGTCCACCACATCACCTGGAGCGTCAACTCGGTCTGTCACTTCCTCGGCACGCGGCGATTCGACACCGACGACCGCTCCACCAACGTCTTCTGGCTCGCACTGCCGTCCCTGGGCGAGTCCTGGCACCACAATCACCATGCCTTCCCCCGCTCCGCAGTGCACGGCCTGAAGCGCTGGGAGCCGGATCCCTCGGCCCTGATCATCTCCGCAATGGAGAAGCTCGGGCTTGCCCGTAACGTGATTCGGATCTCACCCGAGCGCCAGGCAGAGCGCACTCAGTAAGGGCCGGCCGGTTCACCATCTGGCCACCTGGCCAGATGGTGGTCCTTGAAACCCCTTGACCAAATTCGGACTCACAGTAAGTGTGTGTCTGCCACACTCGTGTGAAGTAACGACCCCCCTGCACCCTTAGTTGGATGGAAAGGAAAAGATGCCGAGCAACAACGTGGTCGAGGAGGCCCGTCAGCTGATTCACACTCGACTGGCCGAGCTCGACGATGAGCGCAAGCGCCTCGAGGGCGCCCTCAAGGAACTGGGCGGAAAAATCGCCAAACGCGCTCCCGGTCGCCCCAAAGGCAGTGCAAGCAAGAAAGCGTCGGCCCCCGCCGGCGGCACCCGCAAACGGCGCAAACGGCGCGGCGGTACCCGCGCCGACCAGGCCGTGAAACTGATCGAGAGCCAGCCCGGGATCAGCGCCTCGGACGTCGCCAAGACGATGAAAATCAAGCCGAACTACCTCTACCGCGTCCTCGGCGACCTCGAGAAAGAGGGACGGGTCAAAAAGGACGGCCGTCAGTACTACCCCGGTAGCTGACCCAGACGCGCCAGCTGGGCTAGATCAGGCCCAGCTGGCTAACCGCGTCGCGCTCTTCCTGGAGCTCCTTGACGCTGGCGTCGATCCGCGAGCGTGAGAAGTCCGGCACCTCGAGGCCCTCGACGACGCTCCACTCGCCGCCGCTGCAGGTGCAGGGCAGGCCGCAGATGATGCCCTCGCCGATCCCGTAGGAACCGTCGGCGGGCACGCCCATCGAGACCCAGTTGCCCTGCTCGGTCCCGAGCACCCAGTCGTGGATGTGGTCGATCGCCGCATTGGCGGCGGAGGCGGCGCTGGAGGCACCGCGGGCATCGATGATCTCGGCGCCGCGCTTGGCGACCCGGGGGATGAACTCGTCGGCGATCCAGGCCTCGTCGTCGACCGCGTCCCAGGCGCTGGCGCCGTCGACCTTGGCATTGACCAGGTCGGGGTACTGGCTGGCCGAGTGATTGCCCCAGGTGGTCATGTTGGTGACCGAGGAGACGGGCTTGCCGAGCTTGTTGGCGAGCTGGGAGATGCCGCGGTTGTGGTCGAGGCGCATCATCGCCGTGAAGCGCTCGCGCGGGACGTCGGGCGCATTCGACATCGCGATCAGGGCGTTCGTGTTGGCCGGGTTGCCGACCACCAGGACCTTGATGTCGTCGGCGGCGCCGGCGTTGATCGCTTCGCCCTGCGGCTTGAAGATGCCGCCGTTGGCCTCGAGCAGGTCCGACCGTTCCATGCCGGGACCGCGCGGGCGAGCGCCGACCAGGAGGCCGATATTGGTGCCGTCGAAGGCCTGCTTGGGATCGTCGGTGATGTCGATCCGGCTCAGCAGCGGAAAGGCGCAGTCGTCGAGCTCCATCGCCGTGCCCTCGGCAGCGGTGAGTGCGGGGGTGATCTCCAGCAGGCTCAGCTCAACCGGCGTGTCGGGGCCGAGCATCTGGCCACTGGCGATCCGGAACAGCAGCGCGTAGCCGATCTGGCCGGCGGCGCCGGTAACGGTGACCTTGACGGGGGTGCTCACGAAATCGTCTCCTCGGATTCGGGGTTTCTGCTGACCGTTAGGCCATCGCGGCCTGGAGGTTCTCGTCGATCGAGGCCAGGAACTCCTGAGTCGTCTGGTACTCCTGGTCGGGACCGATGAGCAGCGCGAGGTCTTTGGTCATCTTGCCGCTCTCGACCGTCTCGATGCAGACCCGCTCGAGCGTCTCGGCGAACCGCGAGACCTCGGGCGTGTCATCCATGCGCCCACGCGCGGCAAGGCCGCGGGTCCAGGCGAAAATCGAGGCGATCGGGTTGGTGGAAGTCGGATTGCCCTGCTGGTGCTGGCGGTAGTGGCGGGTAACGGTGCCGTGCGCGGCCTCGGCCTCGACGGTCTTGCCGTCGGCGCTCATCAACACGCTCGTCATCAGCCCCAGCGAGCCGAAGCCCTGGGCGACGGTGTCGGACTGAACGTCGCCGTCGTAGTTCTTGCAGGCCCACACGTAGCCGCCTTCCCACTTCAGCGCCGCCGCGACCATGTCGTCGATCAGGCGGTGTTCGTAGATGATCCCGGCGGCCTCGAAGTCACTCTTGAACTCAGCCTCGTAGACCTCTTCGAAGATGTCCTTGAAGCGCCCGTCGTAGCGCTTCATGATCGTGTTCTTGGTCGACAGGTAGACCGGGTAACCGCGGTTGAGGCCGTAGCGCATCGAGGCGCGAGCGAAGTCGCGGATCGAGTCGTCGAGGTTGTACATCGCCATCGCGATGCCCGGGCCGGGGAAGTCGTAGACGTCGAGCTCGATCGGCTCGGAGCCGTCCTTGGGCGTGTAGGTGAGAGTCAGAGAACCCTCGCCGGGGACGACCAGGTCGGTGGCGCGGTACTGGTCGCCGAAGGCGTGACGGCCGATCACGATCGGCTTCGTCCAGCCCGGAACCAGGCGCGGCACGTTGGAGATCACGATCGGCTCGCGGAAGATGACGCCACCGAGGATGTTGCGGATCGTCCCGTTCGGCGAGCGGTACATCTCCTTTAGGCCGAACTCCTCGACCCGCGCCTCGTCGGGGGTGATCGTCGCGCACTTGACGCCAACCCCGTGGCGTTTGATCGCGTTGGCGGCGTCGACCGTGATCTGGTCTTCGGTCGCGTCGCGGGCCTCGATCCCGAGGTCGTAGTACTCGAGCTCGACGTCGAGGTCGGGAAGGATCAGCTGCTCTTTGATGAACGACCAGATGATGCGAGTCATCTCGTCGCCGTCGAGCTCGACCACCGG
>JBFXEM010000189.1:0-5046 GCA_050180135.1 Solirubrobacterales bacterium
CCCGACGTCCAGCAGCGAGGCCGGCTCGAACTCGCGCCGCTTGACGTCGACCGTGTAGCTGATCGCCTGGAAGACGAAGAAGCTGACCCCGACCGGCAGCGCGATCGAGAGCAGCGGCAGCGGCATCCCCAGCCCGAAGGAGTCGAGCAGGTCCCCCATGTTCTGGGTGAAGAAGCCGTAGTACTTGAAGACGCCGAGCACGCCCAGGTCGAAGGTCACCGCCGCGGCGCAGATCCACTTGCGCGCGCGCTCGTCCTCGCTCGCGTGGATCGCCTTGGCGGCGATCTGGTTGGCGACGGTGATCCCCGCCAGCAGCAGGCAGAAGCGAACGTCGGCGGCAGCGTAGAAGACGTAGCTGGCAACGAGGATGTACGGCTTCCACAGTCGCTGCCGCGGCATCAGCAGCCAGCTCAGCGTGAGGACGATCGGGAAGAAGATCGCGAAGGGGACCGTGGGGAAGAGCAAGCTGATGCGATGCTATTGCGGATGCGCAGACCACTCACCGCCGCCCTCGCGGCCACCGCCGCGATGACGCTCTTGTGGGGCGCCGCCAGCGCCCAGGCCTGCGGCGGCACCGAGACCTCGAAAGCGACCCGGATCGTCAACCCAGGCGGCCACGCGCCGCTGGCGATCGGCGACTCGACGATGCTGCTGGCGCTGCCCTCGCTCGCGCGCGCCGGCTACCAGGCCAACGCCCGCGGCTGCCGCCAGATCGACGAGGGCCTCGACGTGATCCGCGACTACAAGCGCCGCGGTCAGCTCCCCCACCTGGTCGTGATCGCGCTCGGCGCCGACGCCTCGATCTCCTCGACCCAGATGGAGAAGGCGTTCCATCTGGTCGGCCCCAAACGCGTGCTCGGACTGGTCACGCCGCTGGAGCTGGGCGGCGGCACCAGCAGCGACGCCGACGTCGTCCGCGCTGCGGTCAAGCGCCACCCCAAACGCAGCGTCCTGCTCGACTGGGTCGCCTACAGCGCCGGCCACGGCGACTGGTTCCAGCCCGACGGCCTCCACCTCACCTTCTCCGGCGCCGACGGCTTCGCCCGGCTCCTGCGCGAGGCCCTCCCCTACGCCAAGGCCGGCATCCACCCGGGCATGCCGCCGCGCGGCAAGAGCGGCCTCGGCGACGCGCAGGTCGCGGGAAAGTAGCTAGATCTCCTCCAGCGCCCTGCCGCTGAGCACCGAGCGCGGCTGCTCGGCGACCACGTCAGAGCCCGGCTGCGCGTCCCCGTCCTTGCGCTTGATCAGCAGCCACTGGGCCTTCTCGCCGCGCCCGCGGGTGCGCTGCAGGGCGAAGCCGCCGCGCAGCTTCTCGCCGTGGAGGACGAAGACGGCGTGGCCGCGGTCGAGCGCCTCGGGCCAGGGCACGCGGCCGCCCTGCTCGTAGCTGCCGCGGTCCCAGACGATCACGCCGCCCTCGCCGAGCGCACCCTCGAAATCGTTGTGGGAGAGCTCGTGGTCGGGGACCTCGATCGCCATCCGCTTCACCGCCGGGTCAAGCGAGGGCCCTTTCGGCAGCGCCCAGGAGCGCATCACCCCGTCGACCTCCAGCCGCAGGTCGAAATGGTGCGCGGTGGCTTGGTGCTCCTGGACCACGAAGGCGCCGGCGCTGACGCCGCGAACCGCGAACTGCTCGTGGCCCTCCGGCTTGCGCTGCGGCTCGACCTCGACCTCCGCGACGGCGGCGCCGCGCGGCCCCTCGCGCAGGAACGACAACAGCTCCTCGACCGCCGCTTCCTCGCCCTCGGCGTGGACGGCGACGCTGCCGTCGTCCTCGTTGCGGACCCAGCCCAGCACCCCGAGCTGGCGCGCCCGCTCGACCGTCGCATCGCGGAAGCCGACGCCCTGGACCCGGCCGCGCACCTGCGCCCGCACCGCCGCTGCCGCCTTCTCGCTCACCCGCCAAGGTTAAGGCGAGGCGGGCGTCGCGGCCGAGCGCAGGGCACCGGCGCTGGCGGCGACGACCAGGGCGATCGCCACCGCCTCGCTCAGCGCCAGGCCCTGGGAGAGGGCGAGGAACCCGACCAGCGCCCCGACCGCCGGCTCCAGGCTCATCAGCACGCCGAAGACGGCGTTGGGCAGGCGCCGCAGCGCCTCCAGCTCGAGCGCGTAGGGGATTGCCGAGCTGAGCAGGCCGACGCCGAGCCCGACCGCGAGGACCGCCGGGTCGAGCAGGTCCGCTCCCCCGGCAGCGATCCCGAACGGGGCGACCAGGACGGCCGAGAAGGCCATCGCCGCGGTGAGGCCGCCGAGGCCCGGCCCATGGGTTCCGACGCGGGCGCTGAGCAGAATGTAGCCGGCCCAGAAGACGCCGGCGGCGAGCGCCAGCAGGGCGCCGAGCGCGTCGATTCCCTCCCCGCCCGCGCCGCCGGAGAGCAGCGGGATCCCGGCCGCGGCCAGCAGCGCCCAGAGCAGGTCCCGTCGCCGGCGCGAGCCGAAGACGGCGACGCCGAGCGGGCCGACGAACTCCAGCGTCACCGCGATCCCCAGCGGCAGGTGCTCCAGGGAGGCGTAGAAGCAGAGGTTCATCCCCGCCAGCGTCGCCCCGAACAGGGCCACGTCCCGCAGCTGCGACCGGCGCAGGGCGGTGGCGGCGCGACCCGCGACCGTCGCCAGCAGCAGCGCCCCGAACAGCGAGCGCACGAAGACCGCTCCCGCCGACCCGACCTCGTCGAACAGCGTCGTCGCCAGCGCCGCCCCGCACTGCACCGAGGCGATCGCGCCGACGACCATCGCCGCCGCCGTCCGGGTCTCCTGTGGAGAGGTCGCCATCGCCGGCCAAGTCTGGCGGTCGGCGATCGGCGGCCTCGACTCAGGCCGCTTCGGTCCAGGCCAGCACCGCGAGCACGCGGCGGTGGTCGTCGCGGGTGGCGGGCAGGTCGAGCTTCCAGAAGATCCCGGAGACGTGCTTCTCGACCGCGCGCTCGCTGATCACCAGCCGCGAGGCGATGCCGCCGTTGGAGCGGCCCTCGGCCATCAGCGCCAGCACCTCGCGCTCGCGCGGGGTCAGCAGCCCGAGCCGACTCTCGTCGCTGCCGAGCAGCTGCGCCACAGCCTCCGGGTCGAGCGCCATGCCGCCGCCGGCGACGCGCTCGAGCGCGGCGACGAACTCGCGCGGGTCGGCGACCCGGTCCTTCAGCAGGTAGCCGATCCCGCCCTCGCCGCCGCTCAGCAACTCGCTGGCGAAATGGCGCTCGACGTACTGGGAGAGGATCACGATCGGCAGGCCCGGGTGGCGGCGGCGAGCCTCGACCGCGGCCCGCACGCCCTCGTCGCTGAAGCCGGGCGGCAGCCGCACGTCGAGCACGCAGACGTCCGGGAGCGCCTCCTCCAGCGAGGCGAGGAAGGCGTCGGCGTCGGCGCTCGCCGAGAGCACCTCGCACTGATGCGCCTCCAGCAGCCGGACCAGGCCCTCGCGCAGCAGCGCGTGGTCCTCGCAGACGCTCACCCGCACGGGATCTCCGCCCGGATCCGGGTCGGCCCGCCCGCCGGGCTGACGACGTCGAAGCGCCCGTCGAGCGCCGCGACCCGCTTGCGCAGGCCTTCGAGCCCGGCGCCCTGGGGGTCGGCGCCGCCGCTCCCGCCGTCCTCGATCGCCACCGAGAGCGTCTCGCCGGCACGCTCGATCCGCACCGTCGCCCGCTCGGCGCCGCTGTGCTTGGCGGCGTTGGTGAGCGCCTCGGCGACGACGAAGTAGGCGGCGGTCTGCGCGCCCTGGGGAGCGCCGTCGACGGCGCCGACGATGGTGAGGCTGGCCGGCAGCGGCGAGCGCCTGACCAGCGCCTCGATCGCGGCGGCGAGCCCGCGCTCCTCCAGCAGCGCCGGCCGCAGCCCGCGCGAGAGGTCGCGCAGCTCGCCGAGCGCCGCCAGCGCTTCGGCCCGCGCCCGCTTCACGGTCTCCACCGCCGCCTCGGGGTTCTTCTCCAGCTCCTCCTCGGCCATGCCCAGCTCCATCGCCAGGGCGACCAGCCGCGCCTGGGCACCGTCGTGGAGGTCGCGCTCGATCCGCTCCAGCTGGTCCTGCGCCGCCTCGACGGCGCCGGCCCGGGAGACCGAGAGGTCCTCGACCCGCGCCCGCAGCCGCTGCGCCTCGGTCGGGCCGAGGATCCGCGCCGCCAGGGCCGAGTGGCCGGCGACGAGGCCGCGGTTGAGCCACAGCGCCAGCGGCAGCGCGAGCAGCCCGATCGCCGTGTTGACGAAGGCGAGCCCGGTGCCGTCGACGGTGTAGAGGCCCATGTTCAACGTCCCGTACTGCTGGCCGGGGTCGGGGATCGCCCACCAGTAGGCGGGGGTGAAGATCAGGGCGAGCGCGACCACGAACGCGGTCAGGCCGACGATCGCGGCGGTGAAGCCGAGGACCGAGTTGAGCACCAGCCAGCCGAGCTCCTTCCACGTCTGCGGGTCGGTGGTGAGGCAGCGCAGCTGCTCGATGACCCCGGCGGCGCGCGGCTGCCGGTAGACGGCGGCGATCGGCTCGGTCCGGCTCCAGCCGGCGAGCTTGCGATCGAGCCAGGTGGTCCAGCGGAAGACGTAGACGGAGCCGAGCCAGACGAAGGCGCCGACCACGAAGACCAGCAGCGAGAGGGTCAGGCTGAGGGCGGTGACCCAGACGCAGAAGGCGAGGACGCTGGTCGCGAGGATCGCCCCGAGGTAGGCGAGGTCGATCCCGACCCGCCGGCCCAGGTCGCGGGCTCGCTCAGCGAGCCCGGCGCGCTGCGCCTCCGGCTCGACGATGGGCAGGACGTTGGTTTCCGCGGTCATCTCGTTCATGGCGATGATGATCGAAGTGCTGGGCCTCGCGCACAATCCGGCCTGCAGGTGTCTGCGAGGTACGGCCAGCACGAGTAGCGGCCCGCTCAGGCGTCGGCGCGCGCGGCCGAACCCTGGACCGCCGCGGTCAGGATCGCGACCACTCCGGCCGCCATCGCGCCGGCGATGATGTCGGCGTGGCCGGGGTTGTCGGTGGCGAGGTCGACCAGCGCGTAGGTCTCGCCGACCAGCAGGATCACGACCGTGACCAGGCTCAGCAGCCAGTCGGCCGGATGC
>JBFXEM010000190.1:0-5038 GCA_050180135.1 Solirubrobacterales bacterium
TCCTGCCCAACAGTCCCCTCTACCTCGAGGTCTGGTGGGGGATCCTCTGGCTCGGCGCCACCTTCAACCCGGTCAACCCCGCCCTGACCTCGCGCGAGGCGGTCGGCATCCTCTCAGTCTCGAAAGCCTCCTGCGTGATCGCCACCGCCGACGCCGCCGCCGGGCTGGACGAACACCGCGACGCGCTGCCGGCACTGCGTGAGCTGATCCTCGCCGGCGAGCCCGACCTGGCGGCGCCGCTGCGCGGCCACGGCAGCGTCGAGCAGGCGGCCGCGATCGGCCCCGACCACCTCGCCTCCTTCGTCTACACCTCCGGCACCACCGGCCGCCCCAAGGGGGCGATGCTCAGCCACGGCAACCTGCTGACCAACGCCTGGCAGCTGGGCGAGCCGCTGCCGGTCAGCCGCGGCGACACGCTCGGCATGGTGCTGCCGCTCTTCCACGTCAACGCCCAGCTGGTGACGACGGTGCTGCCGCTCTACCTCGGCGCCCAGGTGGCGATGTGGGAGCGCTTCAGCGCCTCCCGCTTCTGGCAGGAGGTCGACCGCTTCGAACCCGTCACCTTCTCCTCGGTGCCGACGATGCTGGCGGCGCTGCTGCACGCGCCCGGCGCAGACGAGGCCGAGACCAACAGCCTGCGCTTCGTGATCTGCGGCGCGGCGCCGCTCTCGCCCGCCCTCTTCCGCCGCTTCGAGGAGAAGTTCGGGCTGAAGATCATGGAGGGCTACGGGCTCACCGAGGGCACCTGCTGCTCGACCATCAACCCCTTCTACGGGCCCCGCAAGGTCGGCTCGATCGGGCTGCCGACCCGCGGCCAGGAGGTCGTGATCTTCGACGAGAAGAGCGGTGAGATCGCCGGCCCGGGCGTCGTCGGCGAGGTCGGCTTGCGCGGCGCCAACGTGATGGCGGGCTACTACGAACGCCCCGACGCCAACGCCGAGACCCTGCGCGACGGCTGGCTGCACACCGGCGACGTCGGCTACCGCGACGAGGAGGGCTACTTCTTCCTCGTCGACCGGGTCAAGGACATGATCATCCGCGGGGGCGAGAACATCTACCCGCGCGAGATCGAGGACGCCCTGCTGGAAAACCCCAACGTGAAGGAGGCGGCCGTGGTCGGCCGCCCCGACGAAGTCCGCGGCGAGGAGGTCCACGCGGTGGTGGCGCTGGTCGAGGGCGACGACGTGGTCGCGCTCGAGGAGCACTGCCGCGAGCGCCTGGCCGCCTTCAAGGTGCCGTCCAGCTGGGAGGTCGTGGCCGAGCTGCCGAAGACCTCGACCGGGAAGATCGACAAGAAGCCGCTGCGGGCCAGGCTCGCCGACGCGGCCCCTCAATAAGGAGACCGCGGATGGGAATGCTCGACGGGAAGACCCTGCTGATCACCGGCGCCGCCAGCGGGATCGGCGAAGCGACCGCGCGCAAAGCGCAGAGCGAGGGCGCCAGCCTCCTGCTCGCCGACATCGGCGACGAGAAGGGCGAGGCGCTGGCCGCCGAGCTCAGCGGCGCCGGCGGCGCGGCCGTCTACGTCAACTGCGACGTCACCGACGAGGGCTCGGTGCAGGCGGCCGTCGCCAAGGCCGTCTCCGAGCTCGGCAGCCTCGACTGCGCCTTCAACTGCGCCGGCATCCTCGACGCGATCGGCAACGTCGGCGAAAACACCCTCGAGGACTGGAAGCGCGTGCTCGACGTCGACCTCGTCGGCGTCTTCCTCGCCACCAAGCACGAGCTGCTGGCGATGGCCGAGCAGGGCTCGGGCTCGATCCTCAACATGGCCTCGGCCGCCGGCCTGATCGGCTGGCCCGGCGCTTCCGCCTACGTCGCCGCCAAGCACGGCGTAGTCGGCCTGACCAAATCGGCGGCGCTCGAGTACGCCGAGGCGGGCATCCGGGTCAACTCGATCTGCCCCTCCTACGTGCTGACGCCGATGGTCGAGAAGGACCTCTTCGAGGACGCGCTCGGCAACGACGAGGAGCTGATCGCCGCCGCCCGCGCCAACCACCCGATCGGCCGCTTCGCCCAGCCGCAGGAGATCGCCGAGGCGGCGATCTGGCTGCTCTCCGACCGCGCCTCCTTCGTCACCGGCACGGCGATGAGCGTCGACGGCGGCTACACCGCGCCATGATCGAGCGCAGCTGATGGCCGACCGCGACAGCTTCGAGCAGAGTCCCTACGAGCTCCCGCCGGGCTCGACCGAGATCGTCCTCGTCCGCCACGGCGCCTCCGAGGCGGCGGTGGTCGGGGCTAAGTTCCCGCTTTTCGACGGCCACTCAGATCCGGCCCTCTCCGAGCGCCCCGGAAAGGGCCAGGCCGCCGCGGCGGGGAAGCGGCTCGAGGACGAGCTGATCGGCGGCATCTTCACCTCGACCCTGCGCCGCACCCAGGAAACGGCGGCGCCGCTGGTCGCCGCGACCGGGATCGAGCCGATCGCGATCCACGAGCTGCGCGAGGTCTACCTCGGCGAGTTCGAGGGCGGCGAGTACCGGATCCGCCAGGGCCGCGGCGACCCGGTCATCGCCCAGGTCTTCGCCGAGGAACGCTGGGACGCGATCCCGGGGGCCGAGTCCTGGGAGGACTTCGGCGCCCGCCTGCGCGCCGGCGTCGAGCAGATCGTCGCCGCGGTCGGTCCCAACACCTCCGCCGTCGCCTTCGTCCACGGCGCCGTGATCGGCGAGCTCTGCCGCCAGGCGACCGCCGCCCGCCCCTTCGCCTTCGTCCACTCCGACAACGGCTCGATCTCGCGGCTGGTCGTCTTCGCGGACGGCCGCTGGCTGCTGCGCGCCTTCAACGACATTTCCCACCTGACCGAAAAAACCGGCCCCGCCGGCTGAGCCACCACCTGAGAGGAACCACGATGCCCGCCTTCCTGGTCCACGGAAACCCCGATTCCTCCCGCCTCTGGACCCGCGTCGTCGAGAACCTCGGCGACTACGAGGGCGAGATCGTCGCCGCCGACCTGCCGGGCTTCGCCAACCCCGCCCCGGAGGGCTTCCCGGCGACCAAGGAGGCCTACGTCGAGTGGATCGTCGAGCAGCTGGAAGCGCTCGGCGGCGGCGTCGACCTGGTCGGGCACGACTGGGGCTCGCTGCTGGTCCAGCGGGTCGCCTCGATCCGCCCCGACCTGCTGGCCAGCGTCGCCTGCGGCGGTGCCGCGGTCGACACCGAGTACCCCTGGCACCCGCTGGCCCAGGTCTGGCAGACCCCCGGCGAGGGCGAGAAGTACATGGAGGAGGAGCTGACGCCCGAGTTCGGGATCGCCCACCTGGTCGAAAACGGCGTGCCCCAGGAGGACGCCGAGCACAACATCTGGCTGACCGACTACGGCAAGGACTCGATCCTCAAGATCTACCGCTCGGCCGTCCACATCGGCGCCGAGTGGCAGCCCGACCTCGAGCGGCTGGAGGTGCCCGCGATGGTGATCTGGGGCCGCACCGACCCGTACGTGCCGCTCGAGTTCGGCGAGCGCCTGGCGGCGCGGATGAAGGGCGAGCTGGTGGTCCTGGAGTGCGGCCACTGGTGGCCGTTCGAGCGGCCCCAGGAGACCGCCGAGGCGCTGTTGCGCCACTGGTCTTCAAACGCCTCGTAAAGGGCCTTGTGGCCATCCACAACAGCGCTCAGCGACGGGTGGCGAGGGCGGTTGGCGCGTGAGAGGCTGGGCCGATGCCTGACCAGGACCTCCTTTCCCTGCACGCGCTCGCGGTCAAGAAGGCCGGCAGCCCCGACGCCGTGGCGGCGATCCTCGGCGCCGAGCAGGCCGAGGTGACCGCCGCCCTCGAGGACCACGTCGCCGCCGGACGCGCCGCCGGCGCCAACAACATGTTCATGGTCTCGCCGAGCGGGCGCGAGTGGCTCGACGAGCGCTACCCCGAGGCCTACGCCGAGTTCCGCGCCGACCCCGCCGCGACCGAGACCTACGAGCGCTTCGAGCGGATCAACCGCAAGCTGCTCGAACTGTTCACCGACTGGCAGATGATGCCGGGGGCCGGTGGCGAGCGGATCGCCAACGACCACTCCGACGCCGAGTACGACGCCGGCATCGTCGACCGCCTCGGTGACCAGCACGAGCGGGCCGAGAAGGTGCTCGACGGCTTCGCCGCGCTCGACCCCCGCCTGGGGATCTACAAAACCCGCCTCGAGGAGGCCTACGACAGGGTCCTCGCCGGTGAGCTCGACTACGTCAGCGCGGTCCGCATCGACAGCTACCACACGGTCTGGTTCGAGCTCCACGAGGACCTCCTGCGCATGCTCGGGCGCGAGCGCGAGGAGGCACCGTGACCGCCGTCGCCGACCGCGTCGTCGTCCTCGACGGCACGGTCGTCCCCGACCGCGACGTGGTCGGCAACAAGGGCCGCAGCATCGCCTGGATGCTGAGCCTGGGCCTGCCGGTGCCGCCGGCGCTGTGCCTGCCGATCGAGGAGTGCCGGCGCTTCCACGCGGCCGGCGGCGAGCTCGAAGACGAGGCCTGGAGCTCGGTCCTGGCCGGCATCAACGGGCTGGAGGAAAAGCTCGGCCGCGAGTTCGGCGGCGGCGAGAGCCCGCTGCTGGTCTCGGTCCGCTCCGGCGCCGCGGTGAGCATGCCGGGGATGATGGACACCGTCCTCAACCTCGGGATCACCGACGAGGTCGAGGAAGCGCTGGCCCGTCTCTCCGGCGACGAGGCTTTCGCCCGCTCCACCCACTGCCGCTTCGTGCACCAGTTCGGCGAGACCGTGCTCGGCGCCGACCTCGACGAGCCGGGCCCCGAGGCGACCCCCGACCAGGTCCGCGAGGCGGTCCTGCGCGACACCGACGACGAGGTCCCGACCGATCCGCACGAGCAGCTCAAAGCGGTGATCAAGACCGTCTTCGGCTCCTGGTCCTCGCGCCGCGCCAAGGCCTACCGGCGCCACTGGGGGATCTCCGAGGAGGGCGGCACGGCGGTGATCGTGCAGGCGATGGTCTTCGGCAACCTCGGCGAGGACTCCGGCACCGGCGTCCTCTTCAGCCGCAACCCGCTCAGCGGCGACCCCACCCCCTACGGCGAGTGGCTGCCCAAGGGGCA
>JBFXEM010000191.1:0-5000 GCA_050180135.1 Solirubrobacterales bacterium
TCGCCTCCGGCCTCAACCTCAACTCGTCGCGGATCAAGAAGGCCCAGAAGGACGCCGTCGTCGAGCGCAGCCTGCGCGGCGCCAACCTCTGGGACGAGGTCAAGGACCGCCTCGACAAGCCCGGGCTGGGCCTCTCCGGCGGCCAGCAGCAGCGGCTCTGCATCGCCCGGGCGATCGCGGTCGAGCCCGAGGTGCTGCTGATGGACGAGCCCTGCTCGGCGCTCGATCCGGTCGCGACGCTGGCGATCGAGGACCTGATCGCGGAGCTGAAGAGCCGCTACACGATCGCGATCGTCACCCACAACATGCAGCAGGCGGCGCGCGCCAGCGACTTCACCGCTTTCTTCAACCTGGAAGAGTCCGGCAAGCCCGGTCGCCTGATCGAGGTGGGGGAGACCGAGACGATATTCACCAATCCGACCCAGAAGGCGACCGAGGACTACGTCTCCGGCCGCTTCGGCTGAGTCGGGGAGCGGGGCGGGAGATGCCGGAAGCACGTGCCGAATACCAAGAGGAACTGACGACGCTGGAGAACAGCGCGCTCGGCGGGCTCGACCTCGTCAGCGACGCCCTGGCCCGGACCCTGGAGGCGATCGAGCACCAGGACATCGAGCTGGCGCAGCTGGTCGTCGCCGACGACGACCGCATCGACGGCCGCTACCTCGAGGTGCACCAGAGCCTGATCGCGCTGCTGGCGACGCAGTCGCCGGTGGCGACCGACCTGCGGCTGATCGCCTCGCTGCTGCACGTGCTGAAGAACATCGAGCGGATGGGCGACCAGTGCGTGAACATCTGCAAGGTCATCCCGCTCTCCGGCAACGAGCCGCCGGCCGACGAGGAGATGGTGAAGATGATCCTGACGATGGGCCGGCAGACCCGAACCCTGATCGTGCAGGCGAAGCGGGCCTTCCTCGAACGAGACGTCGAGCAGGCGCGTGACCTGGTCCGCCAGGACGACGTCGTCGACAACCTCAACCGCGAATGCTTCCACCATGCACTGCAGATCGGCGACGACGCCGACCAGCGCGAGTGGGCGATGACGATGCTGTTGACCGCGCGGGCGATCGAGCGGATCGCCGACAACGCCGTCGACATCGGCGAGCAGGTCGCGTTTGTGGTGACCGGCCTCTTCCGCGAGTTCGAGGACGCGTCGCACCCCGCCTAGCCAGGGGTGTGAGATCCGGGGCGTCTGGGAAGATGGAACGGACGCCCTGATGCTTTGCGCCGCGATAGATATCGGCTCCAACACCACCCGAGTGCTCGTTGCCGAGCCGGTGGAGGGTCAGTTGAAGAAGGTGATGGAGCAGCGCGCCTACACCCGGATCAACAGCGCTCTGGGCAAGAAGGGCGAGGTGTTGCCGGCGAAGGTCGACGAGGTTTCCGAGCTGGTTGCGACCCAGGTCCGGCTCGCTCGTGAGCTCGGGGCCGAACGGATCCGTGCCGTTGCCACGGCGGCGATTCGCGACGCCAGCAACGGCGAGGACGTGGCGCACGCGATCGAGGACGTTGCCGGCATCCCGGTCGACATCCTCAGCGAGGAGGAGGAGGGGCGGCTCGCTTTCATCGGCGCCACCAAGGGCCTTGGCCATCCGGTCGCCGGCAAGATCGGCGTCGTCGACGTCGGCGGCGGCTCGACCGAGGTGATCATCGGCACCGTCGCCGGCGGGGTCGAGAAGGTGCGCTCCTGGTCGGTCGGCTCCGGTGCCCTGGCCGAGGAGCTGGTCAGCTCCGACCCGCCTTCGGCGGCCGAGATCCGCAAGGTCCGCGACCGCATCGACGACATCTTCGAGGGGGTCGAGTTCGAGCATCCGGCCCAGGCCGTCGCGGTCGGCGGCAGCGCCACCTCGCTGCGGCGCCTGGTCGGCACCGTGCTCGAGTACGAGACCCTCGAGCGCGGAATCCGCGTTCTCTGCGGCGAACCCGCCGCCGAGGTCGCCCGCCGATTCGAGCTCGACCCCGTCCGCGTCCGCATCCTGACGACGGGCGTTCTGCTGTTGGAGAAGATCTCCGACCTGCTCGGCCAACCCCTCCAAATCGGCAAGGGCGGCCTGCGCGAGGGCATCATCCTCGACCTGCTCAACGGCTCGGCCAACGGGCACTCGCCGGAGCGGCTCGCTGCCTAGTCTCGCGGGGTCCTCGGGTAGGGGTTCCGCTTAACTTTTTCGACGTCGGTGGCGGCCGTCCGAGTTTCGCCGTCGCGAAAAAGTGCAAGACGCTTCACCCCTACCCGAGGACCCCGCGACGGTTAGGTAGCGAGGGAGCGGGTGAGTTGCAGATGGGCGCGCCGTGGGAGGGGAGGGTGAGGGCCCTGCGGGCGGCCGTAGATAACTCTCCTTCGGCGAGGGCTGCTCGCCGAGCGTCTCTCTGAGGAGATCCTGCGGCGTGCCGAGCCGGTTGGGGAGGGCCGAAGCGTCTTGCACTTTTTTGCTTCAGCGCACCAAGGCGTATAGCCGCCACACGATCCACAAAAAAGTTAAGCGAAGGCCCTCCCCAACCGGCTCGGGTCCCGCCACGTCACCGGAAGTTCACACCGCGTTGGCGGGAGCTTCACAAGTTTCGCCTGCAAATGACGAACTATGGGGTGGTACAAGCGATCTGAGATAGGGAGACACCGATGACTTCCCGAGTTGATTTGCACTGCCATTCCACCGCTTCGCAGCTCTCCAGGCTGGGGGTTCAGCGCTCGCTCGGGTTGCCCGAGTGCGCGACGCCGCCGCAGGAGGTCTACGAGTTGGCCAAGCGGCGCGGGATGGACTTCGTGACGATCACCGATCACGACACGATCAGCGGTGCCCTCGAGCTCGCCGATCGTCCCGACTGCTTCGTCTCCGAGGAGCTGACCGCCCGCTTCGCCGGCGAGCCCCAGGCGGTTCACGTCCTTTGTTACGGGATCACTCCAGGAGACCACGAGTGGCTGCAGGCGCACGCCGGCGACGTCGAAGCCTGTGCCACGTACCTGCGCGAGAACGAGATCACCAGCGCGCTCGCGCACCCTTTCTTCGACGTCGCCGCGCCGCTGACCCGGCGCCACCGGCGTCGTCTGGCGGAGCTCTTTCCGATCTGGGAGATCCGCAACGGGTCCCGGGCCGCCGAGCTGAACATGCCCGCCGCCGTCTACGTCGAGACCAACGACGGCATCGGCATCGGCGGTTCCGACGACCATGCCGGCGTCGACATCGGACGCACCTTCACCGAGGCGCCCGATGCAAGCACGCCGGAAGAGTTTCTCGCCCACCTCCGCGCCGGCCGGGCCGAGGCGGGCGGCAGTCAGGGCAGCGCCGCCAAGTGGGCGCACGCGGCGATGGCGCTGGCCACCCGCGCCCTCGGTGACGAGGCGGCGCGGATGCCGGGCGAGCGCACGCCCGATCCCGGCGCGGTGATGAAGATGGCCGAACGGGTGATTCGCGAGGGTGCCGCTCGCGAGGGCAAGGTGGCGACCGACCTCGGCCCCGACGACGCCAGCTGCCTGCTCGAGTCCTGGCTGGGCAGCGTCGGCCTCGACCTCCGCGGTGCCGAGCTGATCGCCTATCTGCAGGCCGACGCGTTCTCCCACTCGGGCCTCTACCGCCGCGCCCGCCGCGCCCATGACCGGCGCCTGCGCAAGGCGGTCGACGAGGGCGCCGCGGCGGTCGCCGCTGGGAACTTCCCCGGCGCCATGAGCGGCGTCTTCGAGGCGCTGCTGCCGGCGCTGCCCTACGCGCCCGCGACCGCCTTCCTAGGGGCCGAGGTCGGGCGCCTGCGCGACCGCTCCGGGGAGCCGCGGCGGGTCGCCGTGATCGTCGACGGGATCGGCTCGATGCACGGCGTCACCCACACGATCGAACAGATCCGCGAGCGCGGCGTACCCGGGTTCGAGGTCGACGTGGTCGGCACCGACCCCGGAGTCGATCGTCGCCTGCCGGCCGCGACCGAGCTCGAGATCCCCTTCTACGAGGGGATGGCGCTCGGGGTCCCGGGCCTGCCCGACCTGGTCGAGACGCTGGCCGAGGGCAACTACGACCTCGTCCACGTCACCGCACCCGGCCCGGCCGGGATCGCCGCCACCCTGCTCAGCCGCGTCACCGGGATGCCGCTGCTGGCCAGCTACCACACCGAGCTCGCCGCCTACGCGGGAATGCGCAGCGGCGACGGCGGCATCGAGGCGATCGCCCGCGGCGCCCTCGGCTCCTTCTACGGCGCCCCCGGCGTGGTGCTCTCACCGAGCCCGGCGGCCGACGCCTCGTTGACCGGCCTTGGGATCGAGCCGGCGCGGATCCGGCGCTGGGAGCGCGGGGTCGACCTCGATCGCTTCGATCCCGCCAAAGGCCGCCCGGACGAGTTCCCGGGCGAGATCAAGGTCCTCTACGCCGGTCGCCTCACCCGCGAGAAGGGCGTCGACCTGCTGGCCGAGAGCTTCATGCGGGCCCGCCAGGCGGACCCGCGGCTGCACCTGCTGCTGGCCGGCGGCGGCCCCGAGGTGGCGGAGCTGCGCCAGCGCCTCGGGGACGACGCCACCTTTCTCGGCTGGCTCGGCGGCGAGGACCTCGCGCGGGCCTACGCCAGCGCCGACGTCTTTCTCTTTGCCAGCAGCACCGACACCTACGGCCAGGTGATCCTCGAGGCGGCGGCCAGCGGCCTGCCGGTCGTCGCCGTAGCGGAGGGTGGCCCGGCGGCCCTGGTCGAGAACCGCCACACCGGCCTGCTCTGCCGCCCCGATCCCGACCACCTGGCCGGGGCGCTGCTGCAGCTCGCCTCCGCGCCGCTCCTGCGCCGGCACCTCGGTGCCAGCGGCGCCGCCGCCGCCCGGGCCCGTTCCTGGGAGCGCTCGATGGACCAGCTCGGCGCCGGCTACGGGCGTCTTCTGGGGACCGCGCCGGGGGCTGTCGAGCAGCGCTTCGTCCAAGCCGCCTGAAGGGGGCGGGGTGGAGGCGCTTGCCCAGTACGATGCAGCGATCGAAGATCCCGCTCTTTACTTCAATCGCGAGCTCTCCTGGCTGGAGTTCAACCAGCGGGTCCTCGAG
>JBFXEM010000192.1:0-4983 GCA_050180135.1 Solirubrobacterales bacterium
CAGGACGATGCCGAAGATCTGCATCTCGGTCGACTGCTCGGCGAAGGAGAAATCGCCGAAGCCGACGGTGGCGAAGGTCTCGACCGTGAAGTAGACGGACTCGCCGAGCGAGAGGTGGTGGCCGCCTTCCTGGATGTAGCCGAGCTTGAGGATCGCGGCTGAGATCACCAGCATCGCCAACGAGAGGATCAAGGTGATGCCGACGGCGCGGTCGGTGCCCTGGGCGAGGCTGCGGCTGACCCGCCGCAGCAGCTGGCGGAGCGAGCCGCCGCCCTGGCGTCGCGGCGCCTCCTCGCCGACCTGGCCGCCGACCTCGGCCGCCGCCAGTTCCTCCGGCTTGCCGAGCACGGTGACGCGGTCGCCGTCGCCGACCTCGAGGTCGCGGCCCGGGCAGACGATCAGCTCCTGCTCGCGGGTGACGACGCCGACCGGGACGAGGTCGCCGAAGAGGTCGCGCAGCGATCCCGGCGCGCCGACGCCGACCTCGGCGGCGACGAAGCTCTCACCGCCCAGCTCGACCTCGTGGCTGGTCCGCAGCAGGCAGGCGTCGATCACCGCCGGCGCGAAGAGCCCGGCGACGTCGAGGGCGCTTCCCTCTCCGGTCGCTTCTTCGACGGCGCTGCCGACCGTCGGGTTGTCGAGGTGGGCGACGACGGCGATGTCCTCGCGCAGGTCGCGGACCAGCAGCGCCGTCTCGACGTTGCGCAGGTCGCTGGTCTGGGTGCAGACGACGGCGCGGGCGCCGGCGATCCCGGCCGCGGCCAGCTCGTCGTCGAGGCTGCCGCTGGCGCGCATGTAGGCGCTGCCCCAGCCCTGGACCAGCGCCGCCCGTCCCTCGTCGGGATCGTCGTCGACCACCACCACCTGGACGCCTGCACCGCGCAGCTGCTCGACCGTTCGCAGTCCCACACCCTCGAGGCCGCAGACGATCACGTGACCCTGCCACTGCTCGCAATCGACCGCGACGCCAGGTGTGTTCAAGCGCGGCACCTTACTTCAGGCCTTGACACCGTGGCTAAGCTCCCGGCTTGGCCAACGCCGATCACGCTCCCGCTCCTCCCGCCGGCTCCGACCACGTCGATCCGGTGGAGAACGTCGGGAGTGGGGCGCCGCCGCTCTCGCCGCACGTGATCCTGCTCTTCGGCGCCACCGGGGACCTCTCGCGCCGCAAGCTGCTGCCGGGCCTGCTGCGGCTCTTCCAGGCCGGCCTGATGCCCGAGTTCCGGATCATCGGCATCTCGCTGGAGGAGCTGTCCGAGCGTGAGTTTCGCGACCTCGCCGGTGAGGCCTGCCGGGAGTTCGCCCGCCACGCCTACGACGAGGACGTCTGGAACGAGTTCTCCGCGCACCTCTTCTACGTGCCGCTCTCCACCGCCTCCGCCGAACTCGCCGACGTGGTCGAGAGGGTCGAGCTGGGGATGGGGGAGGACGTGAGGCTGCTGCACTACCTGAGCGTGCCGCCCGCCGCCGCCGCCGACGTCGTCGCCCTGCTCGGCGCGACCGGACTGGCCGAGCGCTCGCGGGTGATCATGGAGAAGCCGTTCGGCACCGACCTGGCCAGCGCCCGCGAGCTCAACGACAGCGTCCACGAGGTCCTGCGCGAGGAGCAGATCTTCCGCATCGACCACTTCCTCGGCAAGGAGGCGGCGCTCAACATCCTCGCCCTGCGCTTCGCCAACGGCCTCTTCGAGCCGATCTGGAACCGCGACCACATCGACCACATCCAGATCGACGTGCCGGAGACGCTCGCGGTCGGCTCACGCGCCGCCTTCTACGAGAAGACGGGCGCCTACCGGGACATGGTCGTGACCCACCTGATGCAGATCCTCGCTTTCGTCGCGATGGAGCCGCCGACCGACCTCGGCCCGGAGCCGATCACCGAGGAGAAGAACAAGGTCTTCCGCAGCCTGCGCCCGCTCGACCCCGACTGGGTCGTGCGCGGCCAGTACGAGGGCTACACCGACGAGCCCGGGGTCGACCCCGATTCCAGCACCGAGACCTTCGTCGCCCTGCGCAATGAGATCGACAACTGGCGCTGGAGCGGGGTCAAGTTCTACCTGCGGACCGGTAAGCGGATGGGCGACGGGGCGCGGATCATCTCGATCGCCTTCCACGAGCCGCCGCAGAGCATGTTCCCCGCCCACTCGCGGGTCGGCCGCTACGGCCCCGACCACCTCACCTTCGACCTCGACGAGTCATCGCGCGTCTCGCTCTCCTTCTACGGCAAGAAGCCGGGGATGGGGATGGTCCTCGACAAGGCGAGCATGCAGTTCTCGCTCGACGAAACCGAAGCTCGCGGCGAAACGCTGGAGGCCTACGAGCGGCTGATCCGCGACGCGATGGCCGGCGACCACACGCTGTTCACCACCGCCCGCGACATCGAGCGCCTCTGGGAGATCTCGGCGCCGCTGCTGGAGGAACCGCCGCCGGTGAAGCCGTACGCGCCCGGATCCTGGGGTCCGACCGACATCGGCAGCCTGATCGCGCCCAACAGCTGGCGGCTGCCGTTCGCCCGCCGTTGGCGCGACTAGTACCGGGGGCGGGGGACTAGGGGGTGGGGGAGAGCGCGGCGCGGATCTCGCCGATCGCCTGTTCGTTGTCCAGGAAGTGGACCGCGACGAAACCGAGCTCGCGGGCGGCCTCGAAGTTTACCAGCAAGTCGTCGATGAAGACGCACTGCTCGGCCCGCATTCCGATCCGCTCCAGGGTCAGCTCGTAGATCCGCGCTTCCGGCTTGCGGGCGCCGACAAACGCCGAGTCGACGACGGTCTCGAAGATTTCGTCGACGGGCAGCTTTGCCCGCCACAGCTCCTCCCACTCGCGCACGTTGTTCGTCAGCATCGCCATCCGCAGGCCCTGGTCGCGCAGCTCCGCCATCAGCTCGATCATCTCCGGGTTGGCATCGAGGCCGCCGATGAACAGTTCGCGGAAGCGGTGCAGGTGCGGCTCGTGGTCGAGCAGCGGCTCGAGCCCGCGGCCGAGCAGCTCGAGGAACTCGACCTCGGATATTTCGCCGCGCTCCATCTCGTAGAGCGGGTTCTCGCCGCGCTCGTCGGTGAGGGTGCGCAGGGCGGTCCCGAAGTGCTCCGGGGAGACGCCGATCTCGTCCTGCAGGGCGAGGAACGAAGGCAGCAGCGGCGTCGTCAGGACGCCGCCGAAGTCGGAGACGATGGCGCGGACCTCAGCCACCGGCGCGGACGACCTCGTAGTGGCCGAGCCCCTCGCGTCCCTCCACCGACCAGCGGAAGAAGGCGATCTCGGCATCGAGGCCGTTGCGCTGCACCCGCACCGAGTTGATCAGGGTGCCGGCGCCGCGCAGCGGGTGCGCGTCGTCGGCGTTCTGCCACAGCTCCAGGGTGACGCGGCGCTGGATGCCGTCCTCGCCGTACTCGGTCGAGAGCAGCGTCTCCTCGAACTCGATCGGGGCGCCGTCGGAGTCGCAGAGGACAGCGACCACCTCCTCGTCGCCGTGCGCGCGCCCGTTCGGCGGCAGGTTCGAGGTCAGCGCCAGCAGGCCGCCGTCGCTGAAGACGATGCCGATCGACCGGCGCAGGATCTGCCTCGCGTCGCTCATTGCCCCGGCAGCCTATTGTCCTCGCCCTTGAGGAGCCCCGCCACCATCCGCAGCGCCGACCCCGACCGCGACGGGCCCGCCTGCGCCGCGATCTACGCCCCCTACGTGGAGTCGAGCCCGATCTCCTTCGAGGAGCGCCCGCCCGACGCGGACGCGATGGCGGCGCGGATCGCCACGACCGGCAAGACCCATCCCTGGCTGGTCGCCGAGCGCGGGGGGGAGGTCGTGGGCTACGCCTACGCCTGTCCGCACCGCCAGCGCACCGCCTACCGCTGGTCGGTCGACGTCTCCGTCTACGTCGCCCCCGGCGCGGTCGGCCAGGGCGTCGGCCGCGATCTCTACGCGGAGCTCTGCGAGCGCCTGCGCCGCCAGGGCTTCCGCATGGCCTTCGCCGGGATCACCCTGCCCAACCCGGCCAGCGTCGCCCTGCACGAGAGCGTCGGCTTCGTCCAGGTCGGGACGATGCGCGAGGTCGGCTTCAAGGCCGGCGCCTGGCGCGACGTCGGCTGGTGGCAGCTGGAGCTCTCTGCGCCCGGCGCCGAGCCCCCGCCCGAGCCGCTGCCACCCGAGCGCGCCTAGCCACCCGGCTACCATTCATCCCATGTCCGACGAACAGCATGTAGACACCACGCCCGCCGCCGAGCCCGAAGTCCTCACCGAGGAAGACGTCTACGAGGCGCTCGAGGAGGTCATCGACCCCGAGCTCGGCCTCGACTTCGTCTCCCTGGGCCTCGTATACGACGTCAACATCGAGGGCGAGGAAGTCTTCGTCACCTTCACCCTCACCACCCCCGCCTGCCCGATCGGCCCCCAGGTCTCCGAACAGATGAAGGAGTTCGTCGGCGACCTCCCCGGCGTCAGCTCCGTGCACCCGAAGATGGTCTTCGACCCCGCCTGGAGCCCGGAAATGATGACCGACGACGCCAAGTTCGCCCTCGGCTTCTAGGAGTACTCCCGAGGCTCACCTGCCGACGATGGCGTCGAGGCGATCGCGGTCGAGGCCGGCCATCACCGCGTCGGTCAGCTCGTCGAGGACGAGGTCCAGCGGGCGCTCGGGACGGCGGCCGAACAGGGCCTCGAGGAGATCGGGGTCGTCGAAGATCCCGTGCAGGGTGACGCCGAGCACCGAGTCCTGAGACCAGCCGCGCTGGTCGGAGATCGCCACCTGGGCGGGGGCGGTCGTCTCCGTCTCCCCGTGGCGGATCTCGTATCCGCGAACGCGCCGGCCAGCTAGCGGCGCCCACGGCGCCCCTAGCGCGTCTTCGAAGTGGGTCTCGATGCGGTGGGTCAGCTTGGTCTCGCCGTAGGCGGTCCGCAGGGGCAGTAGCCCCAGGCCGCGCACCGAATCGCTCCCCACGCGCTCGCCGAGCATCTGCAGGCCGCCGCAGACGCCGACGACGCGCCCGCCG
>JBFXEM010000193.1:0-4967 GCA_050180135.1 Solirubrobacterales bacterium
CTTGTCGAGGTCGATCCCGGCTTCTTCCTTCAACAGGCTCTTCAGTTCGTTCGGTTCGATCTCGCCGGGAATCCCGGATTCGTCGAGGCTGTCGATCGCTTCGCTGAAGCGCTCGCCGAAGTCGGCCGTGGCCAGCGCCGCAAACGAGCCGCCCGGCAGCGAGCCGAGCATCGCCGAGGCATCACCGGTGGGCGGGTTGTCGCCGGCCGCGTTGGTGGAGAAGTCGACCTCGATCTGGTCGGAGCCGGGCACGAGACTGGCGATCGCGGTCGCTTCTTTCGCTTCGATTCCGGCCGTTTCGAGGAACTGCTGCGCTTCGGGGTCGACGGTGCCGCCCGATTCTTCGATCAGGCCGCCGATGTCGACGAAAACGTCGGCGAGGCTTTCGTCGGGCGCCTCGCCGATCGCGCTCGCGTAGGTGTCCTCGTCGGCCAGTGAATCGCCGTCAGCCGCATCGACCGCGGCTTTGAAGCTGTCTTCGTCTTCGGCGATCACGAGGAAGTCGCCGACGATGCCGATCGCGGTGTCGTCGTCTTCTTCGATGATGAAGTCGCTGCCTTCGTAGGAGCCTTCCTCGGCGACCTCGTCGGCGGACTGCTTGTCGATGAAGGCCTGGGTCGCGTCGGTGTCGGTGCTCTGGATCGCCACCGCGTAACCCTGGAAGTCGTCACCGTCGTACTCCTGCAGCGAGATGCCGGCCTGTTCGCCGAGCCAGGGTTCGATTTCCTTGCCAAAGTCGAGGTCTTCGCCGGAGGAGAGCGCCGAGCCTTCGATTTCTTCGACGATCAGGCCACCGATGTCGTCGATGCCGGCGACCTTCGAGACCAGCGTTTCGATGTTCGACGCCAGCGTCCCTTCCGGCTTCAGCGCCACCTGGATGTAGACCGGCGAGCTGGCCGGGGCCACCGTGGCGGGATCGGAGCCCGAGCTGTCCCCGCCACCGCAGCCGGCAACCGCCAACGCGAACGCGGCGACGGCCAAGGTGAGCAGCGAGATCAGACGTACCCTCATGCGAGGGCGCACGCTAGCAAGGCGATGGGCGCCAACTACTCGACGGTGACGGTCTTGGCCAAATTGCGGGGCTGGTCGACGTTCAGCCCACGGGCGCGGGCGATGTCGTAGGCCAGCAGCTGCAGGGGCAGGATCGCGACGACCGGCTGCAGGATCCAGTCGGTGGCGGCGACGAAGATGCTCTCGTCGGCGACTTCGGCCGCGCGCTCGGACCCCTTGGTGGCGATCGCGATCGTCTGGGCGCCGCGGGCGCGCACCTCCTCGACGTTGGAGAGCACCTTCTCCAAGACCGGGCTGTCGGTGGCCACGCAGACGACCGGAGTCGACTCGTCGAGCAGCGCGATCGGGCCGTGCTTCATCTCGCCGGCGGCGTAGGCGTCGGTCGGGATGTAGGAGACCTCCTTGAGCTTCAGCGCCCCCTCGAGGCAGACCGGGAGGCCGATGTGGCGGCCGAGGTAGAGGAAGAAGTTCTGGTCGGAGTGGGCGACGGAGACCGCCTTGACGGCGTCCTCGGTCTGCTCAAGCGTCGCGTCGATCTTGGTCGGCAGTGCCTTCAGCTCGGCCACCAGCTCGGCGATCCGCGCCGGCTCCAGAGTGCCCCGCAGCTCGGCGATCCGCAGGCCCAGCAGGTACATCGCGGCGACCTGGGCCACGAAGGTCTTGGTCGCGGCGACGCTGACCTCGAGGCCGGCCCGGGTGTAGAGGACCGCGTCGGCTTCGCGGGTCACCTGGCTGCCCATGATGTTGGTGACGGCGAGCACCGTGGCGCCGGCCTCGCGGGCCAGACGCATCGCCGCCAGGGTGTCGGCGGTCTCACCGGACTGGGTCATCCCGATCACCAGGTCGCCGGGACCGACCACCGGGTTGCGGTAGCGGTACTCGGAGGCGATGTCCATTTCGACCGGGACCCGCGCCCACTCCTCGATCGCGTAACGGCCGATCAAGCCCGCGTGGTAGCTGGTGCCGCAGGCGACGATCACGATCCGGCCGACCGTGCGCAAGAACTCGTCGTCGAGCGCGACGTCGGAGAGGTCGACGCCGTCGTCGCCGGGCAGGCGGTCGGCGATCGTCTCGGCGACCGCGTCGGCCTGTTCGTGGATCTCCTTCAGCATGAAGGTCTCGTAGCCGCCCTTCTCGGCGGCGTCGGCGTCCCAGGTCACCGCTTCCACGGCGCGCTCGATCGGCGCCCCCTCGGTGTCGGTGATGCGGATCTCGCCGGCTTCGATTTCGACCAGCTCGCCGTTCTCGATCGGCATCGCCATCCGCGTGTCGGCGAGGAAGGCGGGGATCGCCGAGGCCAGGAAGGTCTCCCCCTCGCCCAGGCCGGCGACCAGCGGGCACTCCTTGCGGGCGCCGAGCAGGCGCTGGGGCTCGTCGGCGTGCATGGCGACGAAGGCGTAGTGCCCCCGCAGCTCCGCGTAGGCGTCGCGGACGGCGGCGGCGAGGTCGCCGTCGTAGTGGTGGGCGATCAGGTGGGCGACAACCTCGGCGTCGGTCTCGGAGGTGAAGACCTCGCCTTCGGCCTGCAGGCGCTTGCGCAGCTCGGTGTGGTTCTCGACGATCCCGTTGAGGACGATGTGGACCTTGCCGGAGCTGTCGTCGTGGGGGTGCGCGTTCTCCTCGGTTACCCGGCCGTGGGTCGCCCAGCGAGTGTGGGCGATGCCGGTGTTGGAGGGCGGCAGGGCGCCGGCGCCGTTGTCGGCGCGGGCCTCGACGGCGGCGCGCAGGTTGGCGAGGTTGCCGACCGCGTGGACGCTTTCGACCTCGCCGTCCTCGAGCACGGAGAGCCCGGCCGAGTCATAGCCGCGGTATTCGAGCTTTTCCAGCCCCGAGAGCAGAAGCTCCTCGCAGGGCCGGCCGCCCACGTATCCGACGATTCCGCACACTGAGGCGAGACAGGGTAGAGGGCCGCCGCCCTCAGCCCAGCTCCGCGCGGACGACGGACACCAGGCGCCCGCAGACCGCGTCGGCTTCCTCTGCGCTCGGCGCCTCAACCATGACCCGCACCAGCGGCTCGGTGCCGGAGGGGCGCAGCAGCACGCGCCCGCGCCCGTCCAGGGCCTCCCCCTCGCGCTCGACCGCCTCCCAGACGGCGGCGGCGTCGTTGACGGCATCGCGGTCGGCGACCTTGACGTTGACCAGGGTCTGGGGCAGCTTCTGCATCGGCACGGCGCCGTCGAGGTCGCGCCCACCGAGCTCGCGCATCGTCATCAGGGCCGCCGCGATGCCGTCCCCGGTGGCGACGAAGTCGGTGGCGATGATGTGGCCCGACTGCTCGCCGCCGAGCTGCCAGCCGCGGCGCAGCATCTCGTCGATCACGTAGCGGTCGCCGACCTGGGTGACCGCGACCTCGATGCCGGCCTCGGCCATCGCCTGGTGGAAGCCGAAGTTGGTCATCACGGTGACGACGACGCCGCCGAGCTCGCCGCGCGCGGCCATCCCGCGGGCACCCAGCGCGATCAGCTCGTCGCCGTCGTGGATGCGACCGGAGCCGTCGACCGCGAGCACGCGGTCGCCGTCGCCGTCGAAGGCGAAGCCGATCTCGGCGCCGCCGGCGAGGACGCGCTCGGCCAGCGTCTCCATGTGGGTGGAGCCGCAGCCGGCGTTGATGTTGCGCCCGTCGGGCTCGACCCCGATCGTCTCGACACTGGCGCCGAGGCGCTCGAAGATCGCCGGGGCAGCGCGGAAGGTGGCGCCGTGGGCGCAGTCGAGGACGATGCGACGGCCCGAGAGATCCAGCGGGAAGGCAGCGGAGAGCTCGCGCAGGTAGTCCTCGAGGCCGCCGTTTAGCTCGCGCACGTCGCCGGCGCTGGGCGTCAGGGCGGGGGGCTCCTCCATCAGGGCCTCGATCCGCGCCTCGATCTCGTCGTCGAGCTTGGTGCCGCGGCCATCGAAGAACTTGATCCCGTTGTCGTGAAAGGGGTTGTGGGAGGCGGAGACGACCGCAGCGAGGTCGAAGCCGAGCTTCTTGACCAGGATCGCCGCCGCCGGCGTCGGCAGCACCCCGCCCAGCATCGCGTCCCCCCCGGCCGCGGCGACACCGGCAGCGAGTGCGGCCTCGAGCATCGGCCCCGACTCGCGGGTGTCGCGGACGATCAGCACCTGCGGGCGCTCGACCTCCACCGAAGCGGTCACCGCGCGCCCGAGCGCGGTCGCCAGCTCAGCGGTCAGGAACGTCCCCGCCTCGCCGCGGACCCCGTCGGTACCGAAGAGCTTTCTACTCGTCTGGGTGGCCATGCGCTCCTCCTTTTCGACAATTCGTACCCATTTCCCCGCCCCCGAAGCGCCGAGGCGAGCGAAAACCGAGCCTGGCAAGGACGCAGCGAGCCCGGTGAAGCGAGCTTAGTAGTTACTAAGTGAGCAAGCCGGGCGACCGAGGACGCCGCCAGGCGAAGGTTTGCAGCCGCCTCAGCGCTTCGAGAACTGCGGCTTCTTGCGGGCCTTCTTGAACCCGGCCTTGCGACGCTCCTTGACGCGGGCGTCACGGGTGAGGAAGCCACGGCGCTTGAGGTCGCCGCGCAGCTCGGGATCGATCTCGGTCAACGCGCGGGCGATACCGTGCCGGATCGCGCCGGCCTGACCGCTGATGCCGCCGCCGTGGACGCGGACGCGGACGTCGACGTTGCCCTCGTAACCGGAGACGGTCAGGGGCTGGCGCGCCATCGTCTGGTGCAGGGGACGGGGGAAGAACTCCTCGATGCTGCGCTTGTTGATCTCGATCTTGCCGTCGCCCGGGACCAAGGTCACGCGGGCGATCGAGCGCTTGCGCTTGCCGGTGGCGAGGAAGCGGGAGCCGCTCTCCATCTTGGCCGGAGCGCGGCTGGCGGCAGCGTCGTCATCGGCGTCGTCGGCGGTGAGGGCGGCCTCGCGGCGCGCTTTCTCCTCTTCCTCGGCTTCCAGGGCCGCTTTCTCCTCGGCGCTGAGAGCGGGGCCGTCGGCCTCGACCAGGATCGGCT
>JBFXEM010000194.1:0-4959 GCA_050180135.1 Solirubrobacterales bacterium
GCCGGGCGACCGTGGGCGCCGCGGACCGCGACCTTGAAGCGGGTGCGCAGCGCCAGCTGCCCCGGGCACGGGGTCCCCGCCGGCCAGGCGCAGGCGATCCGCAGGCGCACGCCGTTGCGGGTGGCGCGGACGTTGGAGAGGGTGATCGCGACCGGGATCCGGGTCGTTTTGCAGGCGATCAAGCGGTCGGCCCCAGGGCCGAGGTCGAGGGCGTAGACGCAGACCGGTTGCGGACCGGACTTGACGGTCGGGATGCTGACGTCGAAGCCGTGCGCCGGGCCGGCCTCCGGGTACTCCGCGACGAGGTCGCGCCGGAGCTGGTCGGCGATCGGCCCGAGTTCGTATTCGAGCGCGTTCGGGGAGCCGGCGCGGCCGCCGACGTAGACCCGGATCGAGAGCGGCGAGGTCGGCTGATTTGGGTCGAAGGCCCAGCCTTTGACCCGCACCTGGCCGGGGCTCGGGGCGCCGCTGAGGTCGAGCCAGCCGATCGGGTCGTCTTCGCCGGCCAGCCCGCCGGCGCCGACGGTCGAGCCGTCGACGTAGTTGTTGTCGATGTTGATCGTCACGCCGCCGTAGGTCTCGTTGTGGCCGCCGCGGTACTGGTGGATGCGCTGGTGTCCGGTCCAGGCGTTGGCGGGGACATAGGGGTCGGCCGTGCTGGCGACCCCGTTCCAGTTGGCGAACCAGATGTCGTCGGGGAGGGTGTAGCCGCTGCCGACCTGCTGGCCGAGGTCGGCGATCCCCGAGGCGCTGCTGCTGTAGACGCCGGAGCTGTAGCCGAGCGCGTGCAGCTTCTCGGTCCAGGACTCGAGGAAGGCGAGCGTCGCCGCGGTCGCGCTGGAGGTTCGCGTGTAGGCCTCCATGTCGAAGTAGATCGGGCTGCCCGGCCCCATCCCCAGGGCCCCGGCCTGGACCACCGCGTCGGCCGCCGCCGCCGCACCCTGGGCGGTCGCCTGGTTGGAGTTGAGCTTGGCGCAGCTCGAGCAGGCACTGGTCGGAGCTTGCAGGCCGACGTAGGTTGGGATCAGGTGCCAGCCGGCGGCGGTCTGGGTGGCGACCCAGCTCGCGGTCAGGTTCGGCTGCGAGCAGCCGCGGTTGCTGCCGCCGATGTAGACGCCGATCGCTTCGTAGGGAGACGAGGCGCGCCAGGCGCTCATCGACTTCTGCGAGGGAGCGGTGCAGGCGTCGAAGCCGAGCCCGGTGAAGACGGCGCCGCCGGCGGAGGCGCTCGCCCCCGGCGTCGTCGCGCGGGGAAGGGCCGAGCTGCGCGCGCCGGCCCGCTCCGGTTCGACCAGGATGGCGCGTTGCTTTCCGATCACCGTCGCGGGGCAGCGCTGCTGGGCGGCCGGCGTGCCGAGGTAGACGGCGCGGCGGTCGAGCCGCACGCACATGCCCGGGTGCTGGGCCAGCCGGTAGACCGGCCAGGAGGCCGGAACCTGGACCCGCTTGCCGTCGAACTCGACGCCGCGGGCGGCGGCCCCGGCCGGCGCCGCCGCGAATGCGGCGGCGCTCAGCGCCACGGTGGCGAGGAGGACGGTGAGCAGGGAGAGGCGCTGTGGACGGTGGCGTCGGTTCATTCGCTGTGGTCTAGCTACAACCGGGCCGGGACCCGGAAAGTTGCACCTTGCCGATCTATGCCCCGAGCTGGATTCGAACCAGCGGCCTATCCCTTAGGAGGGGATCGCTCTATCCAGCTGAGCTATCGGGGCCCGCGGGCGAGATTTTCGCTTAGAACTCGAATCGGCGCGTGAAACGACCCATTCCGCGAGCCACGGATCACACCTTGCCCGGCAGGATTTCATGCATGAGACAAGCACAGGCCATGGACATGTCCGACGCAGGGGTTAATGTGATCCGCATGTCCAAGATGATCCAGATCAGAAACGTGCCCGACGAGATGCACCGGGCTCTGAAGGAAAACGCGGCACGCGAAGGCATGTCGCTCTCCGACTACATCAAGCGGGAACTCGGCGGCGCCAGCAGCCGCTCGCGGCTGGACCGGATCGAAGCCCGGATCCGTGCTCGTGGCCCGTCGGGGGTCAAGAGCCAGGACATCGTCGACACGATCCGCCAGCACCGAGGCGAGTGAGGTGATGGTCCTCGACGCCTCGGTGCTGGTCGACTTCCTGATCGAAACCGATCGGGGACAGGAGGTGGAGCGGCGACTAGGCCGCAGTCCCGGGTGGCTCTGGGCGCCGGCGGTGATCGACGCCGAGGTCGGGCATGCCCTTCGCGCCGAGGTGCGGCGGCAATCGATCTCACCACGTCTTGCCTCGGAAGCTCTCGGCGACCTGATGGACATGCAGCTGGAGCGGGTTTCGCACCGGTTCATCGCCGAACGGGCCTGGCAGCTGCGCGACAACCTCAGCTTCTACGACGGCCTGTACGTCGCGCTTGCCGAGGCGCTCGACGCTCCCCTGCTCACCTCTGACGCCCGTCTTGCCAGGGCGCCCGGAATCATGGCCGAGATCGAGATCCTCTAGGGCTCAGGCCGCGTAGAGGCTCTCGGAGGCGAGCTCCATCGCGCGGCGGCTCCAGAGCTTCACCTCCATGTACACCGGGTCGCCGTAGCCCTCGAGCGCGTCGAGGGCGATCAGGGTGAAGCGCTCCTGGGAGATCTCCTCCTGGTCGACCGTCTCCCCGTCGAGCACGGCGGTGGCGGCGACGGCGCCGCGGACCAGCGGCCGGCCCCAGACCAGGGTGACGGCGCCGGCGCGGCCGTTCTCTCCCCGCCAGCGACCGATCACGTCGTCGTTGAGGTCGATGCGCCAATCGGCGTTGTCCTCGGCGAGCACGTCGGTGAAGTCCGCCTTGGCCTCGAACTCGGAGGGCTCGCCGCCGGGCGGCTGCACGTAGGAGACGTGGCCGAAGAGCTCGAGCTTGCCCTCCTCGCTGCCGCTGTGGGCGGAGACCGGGACCCAGACCCGACCGCCCCAGGCACGCTCGGGGAACCAGTCGAGCTCGGGCGGCAGCTCGACCCCGGCCGGCAGGTCCTCGATCTTCTCGACGACCGCCGCGAAAGCCTCGCGCAGCCGTTCGGCGAAGCGCCCGTGGGGGATCCCCTCCTGGGTCGTGTCGGCGATGAAGTGCGGGATCGGGCGCGGGTTCGGAGTCATCGCAGCGACCCTATCGGCCGCGGCTCACGCGGGGAGTGCTTCGCGCAGGTCTGAAGCGGCTCGCTCGGGCGGATAGATGTTGATGTCGACGCCGGTGCCGAGCTCGAATCCGGCCTTGATCGTCAATCGCGGGGCGATGTCGACGTGCCAGTGGAAGCTCTCACTGCCGCGCGGCGCCGTGCGCACCCAGAGGTTGAGCTCGGGGGGCCCGTCGAAGCGGGCGGCGAGGACGCGCATCGCGGTGCGGATCATCCCCGCCCCGGTCTCGTCGTCGGCGAAGCTCGCCGCCTCGCGCCGCGGCAGCACCCGCAGCTCGAACGGAGAGCGCGAGGCCCAGGGGCAGATCAGCGCCGCCTCGTCGTCGATCGCGACCAACCGCTCGGAGCGGCGCACCTCCTCGGCGAGGACGTCGCCGAGGAGGCCGCTGCCGGCGGTGCGTTCGCTGTAGGCGCCGGCCCGCTCGCGCTCGCGGGCGACCGCTGCCGGCACGAACGGCAGCGCGTAGAGCTGGGCGTGGCTGTGCTCGAGCGAGGCACCGGCGCCGCCGCCCTCGTTGACGATCAGCTGCGTGTAGGAGGCGTCGGCGTGGGCCCGCATCCGCTCGCGCCAGGTGGCGACCGCGGCGGCGAACTGGGCGTCGTCGAGCTCGGACATCGCGGTCACGTGCTGGGGGCAGTTGACGATCACCTCGTGCACGCCGGTGGCCGGGCGCGAGGAGAAGAGGTCGGGTTCGCCGGCCCGCCGCGAGGCCAGCAGCGGGTCGCCGCCGCTGGCGAAGGCCCCCGCGTCCGCCCCCGGGCTCCCGCCGCCATCCCGTGGTTCCTTTTTTGCCTCTGAGGGATCTAAGGAACCACGCGATGGGTCGGCCAGGGCCGGGTAGAGGTTCGGGACCACGCGGGTGCGCCAACCGGGGCTGTCGGGCGCCCCGCCGCCGGGCCGCAGCGCGTAGGCCTCGGGCGGGGTGCGGTCCTCACGGCCCTCGCAGAAGGGACAGTTCTCGGCTCCCTTCGGCTCGCTCTTTGGCGCCGAGAAGTTGTCGGGGCGCTCAGCCCGGCCTGGGGCGAGGATCGTCCTCAGCCCACTCAGCTGGTCGATGCGTATCTCCGGCGAGCTCAGGACCGCGAGGGGGGGAGGTCGGACGGGGGCTCGGGCAGATCGTCGGGCGGCAGCTCCGGGACGGCCTCCGGTCGCGCCGGCGTCGGCGGCTTGGGCCGGTCTTCGCGGCCGCCCTTGGAGCGCTCGACCGCGCCGGCGCCGACGAACGGCTCGAGCACGTCCATCGGCAGCGGGAAGACGATCGTCGTGTTCTGGTTGCTGCCGATTTCCAGCAGCGTCTGCAGGTAGCGCAGCTGCAGGGAGGCCGGGTTGGTGCTGATGATGTCGGCCGCGTCGGTGAGCTTCTGGGCGGCCTGGAACTCGCCCTCGGAGTTGATGATCTTGGCTCGCCGCTCGCGCTCGGCCTCGGCCTGGCGCGCCATCGCCCGCTGCATCTGCTCGGGGATCTCGACGTCCTTGATCTCCACCGCGGTCACCTTCACGCCCCAGGGCTCGGTCGACTCGTCGATGATCTTCTGCAGCTCTTCGTTGAGGCGCTCGCGGTCGGAGAGCAGCTGGTCGAGCTCGGCCTTGCCGAGCACCGAGCGCAGCGCCGTCTGCGCGATCTGCGAGGTCGCGATCAGGTAGTTCTCGACCTCGACGATCGCTTTGTTGGAGTCGACGACGCGGAAGTAGGCGACCGCGTTGACGCGCGACGGCACGTTGTCGCGGGTGATCACCTCCTGCGGCGGCACGTTCAGGGTGATCGTCCGCAGGTCGACCTTGACCATGCGGTCGACCAGCGGGA
>JBFXEM010000195.1:0-4957 GCA_050180135.1 Solirubrobacterales bacterium
CACGGGGGCGCTCGTGGACATGTACGTCAACACCTCGGCCGAGGTGAAGGCGGAGACCGACTACTGCTGCACCTCCTCCAACGCGGTCCAGGTCGTCGAGCACATCTGGGCCGAGCACGGTCCCGAGACCGAGATCCTCTTCGGCCCCGACATGTGGCTCGGCGCCTTCGTCGAGCGCGAGACCGGTCTGATCGACGACCACGAGCGCCGCGGCCGCTTCCATATCTGGGACGGCGAGTGCCACGTCCACGCCGGCATCCGCCCCGAGGACATCGCCCGCACCCGCGCCGAAAACCCCGAGGCCGAGTTCCTGATCCACCCCGAGTGCGGCTGCTCGACCCAGGCGATGGAGTACGTCGCCGCCGGCGACATCGAGCCCGAGGGCGTGCACATGCTCTCGACCTCAGGCATGCAGAAGCACGTCGAAGCCCACCCCGAAGGCAGCTTCATCGTCGCCACCGAGAACGGGATGCTGTACCCGCTCCAGCAGGCGGCCCCGCAGGCGCACCTGATCGAGGCCAACCGGATGGCCTTCTGCAAATACATGAAGATGATCACGCTGCCGAAGCTGCGCGACTCACTGGCCGAGATGAAGTTCGAGGTCAGCGTCCCCGCGCACATCGCCGAGCCGGCCCGGGTGCCGATCGAGCGGATGGTCGCGATCGGCTAGCGCCGTCCCCGGTCAAGGCTTGATCAAAGCTTGACCTTGGCTTGGCCGCCTCGTTGCCGTCCGGGGCGCACGATGGATCTCCCATCCGCGAAGGAGAGACCAATGACCAACCGAAGGGCGAAAGCGATCGCGACGGCGACGGCGCTGGGGCTCGGCGCCCTCGGCGGCGTCGCGCTCGGGTCGAACCCCGGCGCCCCCAGCGCCACCCAGCAATCGGCCGGCGCGTCCGCTGCCGCCGTCGTCACCAGCGCCAGCGGCAACGCGACCGTCCCGGTCGCCCAAACGGCGGCGCTCAAGAACGGAACCCCACAGCGGGCCCCGATCGTCACCCGTGCCAGCGGAGGCGGCGTTGCCGTGGCCGCGTCGCGGGACGACTGACCGCGCCCAGGCTCGGGCTAGTCGTCCGAGCCCTCACCGCCCTCGTGGTCGCTGCCGCCGCCGTGGTCGTCGCCGGGCTCGGTCGGCGACGACGGTTCGGTCGGGGACGTGCTCGTCGTGTCTTCGCCGCCGCTGGTCGAGTCGGCGGGCGGCAGACCCTGCTGGCCGCCGCCGTTGCCGCCGTTGGCACCGTTCCCGACCGAGCTCACCGCCGGCGCCAGCGCGTCGCCAGCCGAGACCGACTCGGAGGCGATCCCGATCTGCTGGCTGACCAGGCTGGTGGCGGCGATCGCCACCGCGATCGCGATCGCCAGCCCCAGCAGGGCCAGCCCGATCCACTTGTAGGTCGCCGAGAGCCTCATTCGCGCACCTCGATGATCGCGCGCAGGCCGCCGCCCTCGCGGTTGGAGAGCCTGACGTCGCCGTCCCACTGGCGGGTCAGCTCGCGGGCGATCGGCAGTCCCAGACCGGTGCCGCTCGGCCCCCGCTGCCCGGCGCTGCCGCGGCTGAAGCGCTCGAAGACCGCCTCCTCCTCGCCGGGGGCGAGGCCGGGGCCGCGGTCGAGGACCTCGATTCGCCCGGGAGCGTGGGCGATCGTGACCGTCGTACCCGCCGGCGAGTAGAGCAGCGCGTTCTCGACCAGGACGTCGATCGAGCGGTCCAGGTCCGGCCCCGCGCACCAGCCGCGCGCCGGCTCCTCGCCGACGAGGGCGAGCTCGATCCCACGCTCGGCGGCGCTGGCGGCCCAGCGCTCGGCAGCGCGGCCGCAGGCGGCCGCGAGGTCGATCTCCTCACCGGGCAGTTCGTGCTCGCCGGCGCGGCTGAGGATCAGTAGCTCGTCGACGATCTGGGAGAGGCGGTCGATCTCGCGCATCGCGGCGCCGACATCGGCCTCCGCCTCGCGGTCGCCGCGGAAGCGTTCGCCCAGGCCCTCGAGCCGCAGGCGCAGCCCGGTCAGCGGCGTGCGCAACTGGTGGGAGGCGTCGGCGACGAAGTCCTGCTGGACCCGCAGCAGCCGCTTCACCCGCTGGGTCATCTCGTTGAAGGTCCGCGCCAGCGAGCGCTGCTCGGTGCTGCCCTCGACCGCGACGCTCGCGTCGAGGTCGCCGTCGGCGACCCGGCGGGCGGCCCGGTCCAGGCGCCGGATCGGCCGCGCGATCTGCTGGGCGATCAGGGCACCGGCGATCATCCCCAGCGCGAGCACGACCGCCGCCAGCGCCGCGACGTCGAGGATCGAGGTCCGCACCGCTCGGTTGACCGCGTCGACGCTCTGGGTTATCCGCACCACCCCACGGGTTCGTCCTCGCTCGATCACCGGGGCCGCGGTGGCGAGGATTTCGGTCCCCAGCGTTTCGCTGTCGCGGGTGATCTGCTCGCTGTGGCCGCGCAGCGCCGCCCGCACCTCCGGCCGGTCGGCGTAGCTGCGCCCGGCGGCGGCCCCGGCCGAGTCGGCGAGCAGGCGGCCGGCGGCGTCGACGACGATCACCCGCCCCCTGACGCTCTCGGCCGAGCGCAGCGCCAGCCGCTCGAGCACGGAGATCCGCGGCGGGTCGACGAACTCCGAGGCGGACGCCGCGACCAACTGGGACTGGCTCAGCGCCTGGCTGCGCACCTCGGAATCGACGCGGTCGCGCAGGCTCAGCGCCAGCGGCACGCCGAAGGCGATCAGCGCCAGCAGGAGGACGTAGGCCAGCGCCAGCAGGAGGGTGGCCCTGAGGCTTACGGTCCCTCGACCTCCGGGGCGGCGAAGCGGAAGCCGATGCCGCGCACCGTCTCGATGTAGGCCGGGTCGGCCGGGTCGTCGCCGAGCTTGCGGCGCAGCCAACCGATGTGGACGTCGAGCGTCTTCGTCGAGCCGAACCAGTTGGTGTCCCAGACCTCCGCCATCAGGTCCTCGCGCTTGACCACCTGGCCGGCGTGGCGCATCAGCTCGGCCAGCAGGTCGAACTCCTTGCGCGAGAGCTCCAGCTCCCTTCCGTCGGCGCGGGCGATCCTGGCGCCCGGGTCGAGCTCGATCGCACCTACCCGCAGCGGCTTCTCGGGGCCCGGCTCGGCGCGGTTGGCGCGGCGTAGGACGGCGCGGATGCGCGAGATCACCTCGGCGGCGCTGAAGGGCTTGACCACGTAGTCGTCGGCGCCGAGCTCAAGGCCGACGATCTTGTCCATCTCGGTCCCGCGCGCGGTCAGCATCATGATCGGCACGTCCGAGTGGCGGCGCAGCTCGCGGCAGACGTCGCGGCCGTCGCCGTCGGGGAGGGCGAGGTCGAGCATCACCAGGTCGGGATGCTCGGAGGCGGCGAGCTCGAGGGCGCCGGCCGCGGTCGCGGTCACCAGCGGTTCGAACCCGGCCCGGCGCAGCGCCTCGGCGAAGGGCTCGGAGATCGACTCCTCGTCCTCGACGACGAGGATTCGGCCGCCTGGCGACTGGCTGTCCATGCGGTCACTGTAGGGCGTGGGAAGGGCCCCGAAGGCGATCTCCGCGAGGTTTTGCCAGCTCTTTACCCGCGGCTGTCCTTGCCTTGGAGCGGCGGTTTCGACAATGGCCCGGCAACTTCGGCCACAGAGGAGATCGCCGTGAGCAAACTGAAGACCCGCATCGCCGCAGGAATCACCGTCATCGCCCTTGGAGCACTCGCGGGGCTTGCGCTCGGCTCGGGAGAGCAGCAGTCGACCGCGACCGCGGTCGCCGAGAAACCCGTCGTCCGGACCAAGGTGATCCGGCGCACGATCCACGTCACCAAGCACGCCAAGCCCAAGCACCCGGCCGCGACCGGGAGCGGCGGAGGGGCGGTGGCTGCCGGCTCGGGTTCGAGCGCGGGCGGACAGGGAAGCGCCACCACCGGCTCCTCCTCCGGCGGCTACGGCTCGTCCTACTCGTCTTCATCGGAATCGAGCCCGGTCACCACCTCGACCAGCGGTGCCTCCTCGGCGCCGGCGAGCTACGAATCGGGGAGCTCCGAAGGCGCTCCGGTCACCACCTCGACCAGCGGCGGCGGATCGGCAACCGCCGGCGGCGGCGAAGGCGGCGGCTACGAGAGCGAGTACGAGTCCGACGACGGCCACGAGTCCGAGGGTGGCGGCGATGACTGACGCCCGCCGCAGTCCACGCCGGCCAGGTCCCGGCGCCGTGCTCTGGGGCTCGGTGGCCCTCTTCGCGGTTCTCTTCGCCCTGCTCACCTTCCAGCTCAGCTCCGGCTCGGATCCCTCGCTGAGCGGCGCCACCGCCGCCGCGCCGGTGCAGGTCCGCAAGGTGATCAAGCGGCGGATCGTCACCACGGTCGTCCCCAGCCCCGGCGCCACCTCCGTCTCCAGCGGGCCGCTCACCAGCTCGACCGCGGAAGCGCCCGAAGAAGCGCCGGCCGAACCGGTCACCACCAGCGCCTCCTGAACCACCGACAACGACGAGACGACGGGAACGAGCAGATGAGCGAACACGACATCACCTTCGACGCGATGGGCAGCCACGTCCGCCTGCTGATCGGCGAGCCGGGGCCGGGGTTGGCCCCGGCCGCCGAGGCGGCAGAGGAGGCGCGGCGGTTCATCCATGCCTACGACGCAGCCCTCTCGCGCTTCAAGCCCGGCAGCGAGCTCTGCGCCCTCAACCGCGACGAGCGCGAGCGGGTGCCCGCCTCGCCGCTGCTGCGCCAGGCGGTGAGCGCCGGCCTGGCCGCCGCGGAGCGCAGCGGCGGACTCGTCGACCCGACCCTGCTGGGCGCGATCGAAGGCGCCGGATACACGGCTTCGCGGGCCGGGATGAGCGGCGTGCCGCTGGCCGAGGCGCTGGCGCAGGCGCCGCCCCGCCGTCCCGCCAGCCCCGGACCCGATCGGTCGTGGCGGTGCTTCGAGGTCGACGACGCCGCCGCGGAGATCGTCCGCCCGGCTGGGCTCGGCTTCGACACCGGTGGCACC